>JAISFT010000273.1 GCA_031263435.1 Treponema sp.
TACTCGATCTTGATGTCCTCTTCGGGTTCAAAACCGTAAAAACGGATCATCTGTTCCGCCATATCCCGGATGCGGATCGGCTCCCCCATGTCCAGGAGGTAGAGGGTCCCGTTTTCTCCCACTCCCCCGGCCTTGAGGACCAGGGAACATGCCTCCGGGATGGTCATGAACCAGCGCCGCATGTCGGGGTGGGTTACGGTAACGGGCCCCCCCTTTTCAATCTGCCGCTGGAAGAGGGGTACAATGGAACCCCTGGACCCCAGGACATTGCCGAAGCGGACCACCATGAAAGACAGGTCCTCTGCCGGGGTTCCGGAGGCCGCCATTCTCCGGGCCTCCTCCAGAACGAGTTTTTCGCAGATGTACTTGGAAGCTCCGTAGATTGAAACCGGTTCCACGGCCTTGTCGGTGGTGATATGGACAAAGCGCTTTACCCCGCAGTTCCGGGCGGTGCGGATCAGATTTTCCGTCCCCAGTACATTGTTTTCGATGGCCGCCACGGGATTTTCTTCCATCATGGGAACATGCTTATAGGCCGCCGTGTGGAACACCACATCGAGGCGGAGCTTTTTCATGATGTAATCCATGTAATCGGTGTCTTTAAGATCCCCGATGATGGGTACCAGGACAGCCTTTTCGCCGACTCCCTCTTCCTGAAGCAGCCTGAGTTCCCGGTCGATCTGGTAAATTGAATTTTCGCCGTGGCCGAACAGGTACAGCCGGGAGGCGCCGCCGGAGAGGAGTTGGCGGCAGAGTTCACTTCCGATGGAGCCCCCTGCGCCGGTAACGAGGACCCGCTTATCCCGCAGATAGGCCAGACTCTGTTTTAGATTGATGGCTGCCGGAGTACGGCCCAGGAGATCCTGGGGATCGATGTTGCGAGTCTGGATAAGATGGGCATCCCCCTGAACGATCTGGGAGATTCCCGGAAGGATCCGGATCTTCTCAAAACCTGCCCGTTTAAGGATGCCGTAGAGTTCTTTCAGATATTCCCGGCTTGCGCTGGGGATGGCAATAATCGCTTGGTCCGCGGGATTCATCCGTAAGAGCCGGGCCACATCCCGAATGGGTCCCAGGACGGGAACCCCCTCGATCCGGCAGCCTATCTTTTCGGGATCATCATCCAGGAAGGCCACCACCTCCCCAAAGATAGCCTTCGTTTTTAGTTCCTGCGCCAGAGTTTGGCCGGCAAAACCGGCCCCGATGATATACAGCCGCCCTGTTTTCTTAGTGGTCATTGATTGTACAGCGAAGACCTGTTCTATTCCCGGTGCTCAAGCGCCCCGATGACCTCGAATCCCAAATCAATGCTGAAAGAGTCGTTGTACAAATCGAGTTTGATCTTCGCTCTCCTCTTTCTTTTATCGACCTTTATGATCCTGCCCTCAAGCCCCATGAGGGGTCCGTCTACCACAACTATCCGGGAATTATCATCAAAATAGACCCGGGATCTCCCCGCCACGGGTCCCACATTCTTGATGAAATGCAGGGCAACTTCCAGGTCCCTGCCGGACATGGGGGTAATGTTTTGATTGGATTTGAGAAAACGAAAAAACCCGTCAATGCGGCGGAAGGCCCACTGGTGGCGGTGTATGTCTTCTTCTTCGTCAACTTCGACGAAGATGTAGCCGGGGAATACGGCGGTAACAGACTGGCTGACCAGTCCCTGGCGTCTGATATCAATTCGGCGTTTGGGAAAATAAACCGGAAAAGGTACTTCCGGGTGCATGGCCTTTAAAAGCTTTATGTACTTTTCTTCAGACCGTGTCTTTACCTGCAGTGCATAATAATTCACCTGTTCAGGATACAAAAAAGACCGCCGATAGTAAATGTAGGGGTCCATGCAGGCTAATGAGGGTAAAAACAGAGCGAATTTTCCTGGGATTCTTTCTCTTTGCCGTCCTGAACACCCCGGTTTTCGCGGCCAGTTTGTATATTTTGGTAGCTGAAACCGGTTCCGGGGCGGGGGAAGGCCGGTTTTCCCAGGATAACCCGGGACAGGCGGTGGGCTTTGATTCATCCTTTCTGTGGGAGTCCTGCCTGATGGAAGTATTTTTTGAGGCCGGACATATCGTCAGCAATTCGCCGGTATTGGGCCTGGGCCGGAGCATAAACATGCCCGGCAGGGAATCGCCGGGCATGGAATTTTCCGGGGAACTCAGGACGGATCTGGCGGAAGCCCGTTCCGGCATGGCGGATTATTTTATTCTGGCCCTGTTAAGCTACCCCGCGGCCGCGGACAGAAAAACAAGGCCAGAACAGGTAAGTCTGAGGATCTACAGTCTGGAGCCCTATCGCTTTGTATACGAAGAAACCGGTTTCCTCGTACCGGCCGCAGAACGTGGATCCGCCGCCCCGGCACAGCCGGTCAACGAGGCCGAACAGGCCAGGCGGCTCATCCGGGGACTTATCTCCCATCTATAAAGGACTCATTATGAAACATTCAACCATGAAAATAACCGGATTTTTTACGCCGGTCCCTAACATGTTATTATTGACGCTGCTTTCATTGAGCCTGATCGGGGCTTCGGTATGGGAGGGGGCCGCGGCCCTGGCGCCCAGGGGTGATCTTCCCGAGGAAGGCTACTACGCTGCTACCAATTCCTTTCCCCAGAACACGGTGGTAGATATAACCAATCTTGAAACGGGGAGGTCGATCCGGGCGATTGTGTCTTCCGGTCTCAACACCCCCGGGCTTTTGGCGGTCCTTTCCCCGGACGCGGCGGGCCGTATCGGTCTGGGAACCAAGACCATCGGCCGTATCAGGATGACACAGCCGGAAGACCCCATAGCCTTTTCCCGTTTTACCGAGGGTCTGGTGGCATCGGGGGATCCCGACTACGATCCGGCAGCCATGCTTGCCGTTGAACAGAATGCCGCAAGGGCCCCCGAACCGGAGGAACCGGCGCCCTCCACCGTCCGGCCGGTCCGGGAGGAGGCTGAGGTAAGATCCGATCAAAACCCGGCTTCTTACCATTACGATTCGCCGGGGGCCGCACGATCGCCGGATTACGCCGATTATTCACAGAACAGCATCGTCAGTGTTGCGGGGAGTACCGGAAATACCGGAATCCCGCAGGAACGAATCGACGACAACTGGGAGGAAGATTGGGATGACCTTTCCTATTCGGGCTCCTTTCCGGATGATGAGGACAGTCCGGAACGGAGCAGCTACCTGATATGGGAACGGGGCGGCAGTGTGGGAAAAACGGAAATTCGGGAGACCGGTCCTGTACCGCAGAATGAAGACCCCGCCGAACTCAGTCCCCGGTCCGGTGGTACGGGACCCGCCATCGGACTCTCCGGCGCCGGAGAATCCGGCAATGAAAGGGATGATCCTGAAATAACGGAAGCTCCCCCGCCGGCGGATATCCGGGGAACCGGGCCTGTGGAAACCCCTTCCGGTGATCCCTGGGAGGATGCCTGGAGGGAGGATGGTAATTCCCAGACTCGCATTATGGCAGAGGCCCAGTCCAGCGCCAGATCTTCCGGGAATGAAAGCATCGCCGAGGCCCGGATCGTAATCCGCCAGCCTGAACCGGTTGCCCAGGCCCCTGTGCAGAACGCCCCCGGTACGGTTGAATACATCCTGGTTCCCGCAGAAGAAAGGCCTCCCGTCCCGGGACCGGAGCCGGAGCTCCGGGGACCCGAGGTCGATCCCCTCAGTCCCCCCGCCGCCGCACAGGAACCGCAGATCGACGAATCCCTGTTCATCGATCCGATTGAGAAGACCCGCGAAAACCAGGCGCAGGCGGCGGAAGAAGCTGCCAGGGCCGCGGAGGCCGCAAGGCTGGCCGAGGAACGGAGGGCGGCGAAAGAGGCTGCCAGGGCAGCGGAGGCAGCGAGGCTGGCCGAAGAACAGAGGGCCGCGGAAGAGGCCGCCAGGGCTGCGGAATCCGCAAGACTGGCCGAGGAACGGAGGGCGGCGAAAGAAGCTGCCAGGGCAGCGGAAGCCGCAAGAGTGGCTGAAGAACAGAGGGTAGCGGAAGAGGCCGCCAGGGCCGCGGAGGCCGCAAGGCTGGCCGAGGAACGGAGAGCGGCGGAAACGGAGCGGCCGGAGGTAACGGTACTCCTCCCCAGGGAGGAGGGAGAACCCGGCGGACCCTGGGTGGATCCTGTGGCGGAACTTCCGCCGCCTCCGCCGGAAAGAACGAAGAT
>JAISFT010000095.1 GCA_031263435.1 Treponema sp.
CTACCGTATCGGCCTGGAAGGGCGGATCCACACGGAAGACGGCCGGGGCTATACCACACGATTACTGCGGTCCTTCATCTACGGCCGGGAAGAAGACGAATTTACCCTTGAATCTTCAGATATGGAGGGGGACTGTCTGATATTGAATTTTTCCCGGACCCCGAGGCTCAGTTCCTTTTCGGAACATTTTTCCATCAGTCCCGATACCGAATACTTCTGCGATCTTCTGGGAACAACCGTAAAGATACAGCCCAAAACTCCCTGGCAGATCAACACCCGTTACACCTGGAGCATCAGGAACATGGAAAGCGCGGACGGCCATATCATGAAAAAATATTATTCGGCTGCCTTTTCGGGGTCCGATGACTTTGAAATTCCCTGCCTTGCAGAGCTGTGCCCCGTAAACCGGCAATTCTCCTCCGGCCCTCCTTACCTGTGGAAATGGGGAACGGAGCTGGACGGCAGCCTGGAAAACCATGAGGGCATAGGGTTCATATTTTCCAAGCCCATGGATCATGCCTCCCTCCGTTCGGGTATTTCGTTTTATCCCGCAATCAAGGGGTATTTCGAAGACGCCGGGGAAGATTCGATTGTCTTCTTCCCCGAAGAAGAATACCGGCTGGGAACCGAGTACCGGATCACCCTTTCCGCGGCGGTAAAAGATTCCCTGGGCCTCGCTTTCTTCGAGGAGCTTCACTATTACTTCTCAAGCGCCCACCATTGGCTGGAGGTAGAAAAACTAAGTCTGGATTCAGGATCTCTGCCCCTGGAACCGGGGGGCATCCCGCAGGATCACTTTTTATTACCCGCCGAGCCCCCCGGTCTGGAACTGCGAATCGCCTTTTCCCGGGCCATTCCCCCCGGCCGGCGCAGGGCCGCCGCGGACGCCGTTTCCCTTTCCGTCCTCTTTCCCGCGTCCGCCCACAGCCCGGTTCTTGTTTCGGTTCAGTGGCAGGACGGCGGGGCCCTCCTGTCCATGAAATTCAAGGATCTGAGCCCCTCTGTAACGGGAGTAGACAACTACTATCAAATAAAAATTTTATCGGGGGAATCTGGTCCGGTAAGCGATTCCGGGGAATACCTCAAGGAGGATTTATGGTACGTGATCAGAGCCCGCTGACAGCCTGCCGCAGATTAATGGGCTGCTTTAGCATTCTGCCTCGGAAGACGGCGTTTGTACCGGGTTCACTTTTCCTGTTGCTGCTGTCCGGCCTCCCCTTCCTCTCAGGCTGCCCCCACTGGCTGCTGCCGCCCCTGGAGGTACTTTCCTGCTCCCTGGATGACGGAGGAGTCCGGGTTCTTTTTTCCGTTCCCCCAACGGAGACCTCCATACACAAGGCCTTTTCCATGACCGAAGACGGGGAAACCCTGGAGGGACGCTTCCTCTTTGAAACGGAAGAACTGCGGTTCTATCCGGTAAACGGGATCAGGGAAAACCGGGAATATACGGTAACTATCGGCGTCATCGCCGAAGATCACCGGGGCAATTCCCTTGAAACGGAATTTCGCCGGGATTTCTTTACCAAGGAGGAACGTGAGGCCCCCGGGATCACCGCGATCTTCCCCGCGGACGAGAGCACCCTTACGGAGGAACCGGCGGAGATCCGGCTTTGTTTTTCCGAAGCCATCGATCCCCTTTCCTTTGAGGAAGCCCTGCGGATCAGCCCAAGCTTCCCCTATGTAATCCAATGGAAAGCGGACTACCAAGAACTGAGCATCCGGCCGCTTAAGCCACTGGCCTTTGGCAAGCGCTACACCATTTCAATCTCTACCGCCCTGCGGGACCGATCCCGCAACAGCATGGTCCTCCCCTTTACCAGCAGTTTCCTCCTGGGGGATGAGCGTCTTCTGCCCGGTTTTGACCTTGGCTGGATCGGCGCCGGGGGAAGCGGAGCCCTGGAACCCGATGTAGTAAACACGGGACTCCCCCTTGACGCGGAGCTGTCCATCAGCTTTGACCGGGATGTGGCAGTAGAATCCCTGGCAAGTTTTGTTGAAATACAACCGTCCCTGGGGATAAGCATAAAAACGGAGGGGGATTCCCATTCCACTGCCCGTATTTGTTTTAGCCGGAGACCGGAATGGGGAAAGGCCCATACCCTTATCATCAGAAAGGGAATCACCGCGCTGCAGGGAGGGGCAATCGCAGAGGATCTGAGTTACCGGCTGGTCTTTGATGCCCCCGGATACATGCCTCCGGGTTTTTTGCGGGGATTTTTCAGGGATACCGGGCATGTCCTGTCCGCCGATACGGACTTTGACTACCTCAGCCTTGATGTCGGGGAATTCCCGCCCACATCAACGGTAGTACCGGCGGATCTCTGCCTTGTCTTTACGATTCCTGAAGCGGCCGCTTCCCTTTCACTCTCCTCCGCCATGACGGCCTTCTCCATCAATTCCTCCAACAACTGCGTCCATTTTTCAATAAAAACCCTCAGGATTCTTGATGAGGCCGCCTACCGCTTAAGCGCCTTCAACGATCCCTCCCTGGAGGCGGGGACAGGGAAACAGATCTGCGCCCTGATCTACGGTCTTGAGGTTGAGAATACCGAAGAGAACGGGTTGATCGTTTTTTCGATAGCCTCCTCCCTGGCGGATTCCCTGGGCAATGTCCTGGGCAGGGATATAAAGATTACCTGGAACAAGCTATGAGCATCTGTTGCAGCGGCGATTTTTCCGGGACCCCGGAACGGAGCCTGTCATGATAAGAAACCTTATCGCATTTTCCGCGCGGCACCCCCTTTCGATACTCTCCGCCCTCGCGGGTCTGGCCCTCCTGGGACTGGCAAGCGCCTTTGTCATTCCCCTGGACTTTCTCCCCATCATGGAAGAACGGGTGCTCATCGTAAGTACCGAGTACCCGGCCGTTACCGCGGAGGAGATACGGAGCATGGTAACGATCCCCCTGGAGGACGCGTTTGCCAGCCTGGGGGGCCTCAAATCCCTTTCATCGGTGAGCCGGGAGGGACTCTCCCTGCTGAAAATCGAACTCCACTGGGGAACCGATACGGACCTTGCCCTGGCGGAGTGCCGGGAGATCATCGACATCTGCTATGAGGGACTCCCCTCCCTCTGTTCCAAGCCGAAGGTGAGCCGCGAAAGCGGCAGCGGCGGGGACACCATCACGATCATCCTTGTGCCCCTGGATTCCGATCTGCGAAACGCCCGGCACATCGCGCTGACCGATATTAAGCCCAGGCTGCAGCGTCTAAGCGGCGCGGCCATAGTTACGGTTTCGGGGGGCGAGCAGGAGGAGATCCAGGTCAACTTTCAAAAACACGGACTGGAGTCCCGGGGGCTCAGTCTTTCCGCGGCGGCGCAGATCATCGCCGCGTCCAATTTTGAGTACCCCGGGGGGACCATCACGGAGGGGGACCGGGAATACACCGTAAAGACATCGGGACTGTACCGGAACCTGGAGGAGATCAGGGAAACCCCCCTGGCCTGGGATCAGGGAGGGCTGCTCCGGGTAGAGGATATCGCCGAAGTTTCCAGGGAAGCCGGAAAACAGGAAAGTTTTTTCCTCTACAGGTCGGCGGACGCGGGGATCCCCCGGACCATGGACTGTGTCAGAATTGGGGTACGAAAACGGCAGGATGCCGCGCCTATCCCCCTTTCCCTCAGAGTCCGCAGGGAAATTGAAACCCTCAAAACCTTGTACAGCGGGTATCATTTTGAAATCGCCGGGGACCTGTCGACTCAAATTGTAGAATCACTGCAATCCCTGCTCTTCTCCGCCCTGGTGGCCATTTTTTCCGCGGCCGCGGTGGTATTTTTCTTTTTGAAATCGGTCAAGCTTTCCCTGGTCATCACCGGCATCATCCCCCTTTCCGCCCTGTTTTCGGTACTCAGCCTGGGAATAACGGGAAGATCCCTCAACCTCATGTCCCTCTCGGGAATTGCCATCGGTATCGGTATGGTGATCGATGCCGGCACCGTGGCCATCGAACAGGTTGACGGCGAGATCAAAGCCGCCGGTGGAATCGGATCCGGCGATTCCTGGCCCGAACCGGTGATCCGGGGGGTAGACGCCGTGGCCCTGTCCGCAGGGGCCTCCGCGGTAAGTACGGTAATCGTCTTTATCCCCGTGTTCTTTATTCCCGGACTCCTGGGGGAACTTTTCGGCGACATGGCCCTGGCGGTAATCTCCTCAATTTCATTTTCCTGCATCCTCTCTTTCACCTATATCCCGGCTCTGGTAAGCCTGTTGAAACCATCCCACAACAGGGCTGCGGGGGGAAGGGCCGACCGCTTGAGCAAAAGCCTTGAAAAGCGCTACCGGGGCATCCTCCGCCGTTTCTTCAGGAAACCCCAGTATGCCCTTATTCCCCTGGGGCTCTGCCTTGTTATTGGGGCCCTGTCCCTGGGCCTTTCAGAATTCACGTTACTGCCGGAACTGCCCTCCCCTTCCATATCCTGGGAACTGAACTTTGCCCCCGGCACATCTCTGGAAAAAATGCGCCGTGTTGCCCTGGAGCTGAGCCGGGGCCTGGAAAATATTCCGGCGATCAGCGCCTTGGAAATCAGTGCCGGTCTGGACAAGGAAGATTATCCCCGGCTGGCGGACCCGGGGGAAATTGCGGAAAAACTTGTCTTCACCGGGCATCTGCGGGAAAAGGCGGAGACGGTACGGAATTTTATCGAGAATCACTTTGAGGGGACTCCCTATAAGCCGGTATTTCTGAGGGGGCAGGACCTTTTAAGCCAGGCCCTCGACATCGGGGGAACGGAGATCCTCGTCCGGTCCGAGGGCCTGGAAGAAACCAGGGCAAAGGCCGAGGCGGTGCTTCAGGCCCTGACCTCCGAAACCCCGGACCGGCCGGGGGGAGAGCCGGCGCAGCGGGACTACCTGCCCCATGTCATCCAAAGCAGCCCCGCGTTTGTTCCCGACCGTCTGGCCCTGGCCCGCTTCTCCCTGAGCGCCCAGTACCTCGCCCAGACCGCCAGGGATACTCTTGAGGGGATCCGGGAAACGTACTACGAGGGGGGAAAGGAGATCCCCCTGGTCATAAAACTGCGGAAAGAGGATCTGCGATCCCCGGAAAGCCTGGGGGACACCATGATAAGCCTGGAAAGCGGTTCCATTCCCCTGCGGCTTCTGGGCAGCATGGGAGAGGAGGAGAGGGAAACCGTATTGTACCGCCATAACCGTAACGATGCGAAGATCTTCAACTTCCCCCTGTCCGGGGAACTGGAAAAAGAATTCAGCCTCGTTTCTCCCAAAGGGGAGGAGACAGCGGAGATGATCCGCCTCTCCTTCCTGCTGCTGGCCATTACCCTCTGTCTGCTCTACCTTTCCATGGGCGCCCAGTTTGAATCTTTTCTGATTCCCCTGATCCTGCTTCTGGCCATTCCCCCTTCCTTTGCGGGGGCCTTTTTCCTCCTCCTCGTCAGTTCCGTTAAGCCGGACATCAACAGCATGATCGCCCTGGTGATCCTCTTCGGCATTTCCATTAACAATTCCATCATCCTCTACGAATCCTGCCTGGGCCTGGGCAGCACCGCCGCCGGCAATACTGCCGGCAGGGGGCAGTGCATATCGAAGATCATCAGGAACTGCGCAAAAAAACTGCGGGCAATCATCATCACCAACACTACTACCATTGCCGCCCTGATTCCCTTTGCCTTCGATCCCCTGGGGATCAATTCACAGGTTTCACTGTCCGTCGCCCTTATCGGGGGACTCCTCTTTTCCCTGCTGCTGGTGCTGCTGGTCCTGCCCCTGTGCATTGCCCTTGGTGAAAGATCCGCATCGGGAAAAAGCCGGAG
>JAISFT010000103.1 GCA_031263435.1 Treponema sp.
TCCAGGCCGGCCCTGAGCCCGATGGCGTCCAGCTTGGCCTGCCGGGCGGCCATTCGTTCCTCTTTTTCGATGTACCCCGCGTATTTGATGTCCAGGTAGGCCCGCTCCAGCCACTCCGCTGGATACTCCCCTAGTTCGGGGGCCAGGGGGAGGATGTCCTCCGGGCAGATCCGGGAGTCCCGCAGGGCTTGTTCCAGAGTCTCCCCCCCGTGGGACCGGAGGCTGTCGTGTCCGGAGAGGACGCTGTACCCGGTTTCCATCGCGGCCGGCACTTTCCGTTGCCTCAGCAGTTCCCGGACAGCCTCCAGCCCCGCGGTTTTTTTGATGAACCGTTCCCAGCGCTCCTCATTTACCAGTCCCAGATCCCGGCCCCGGGGACTCAGGCGGGTATCGGCCGTATCGTGGCGCAGCACCAGCCGGTGTTCCGCCCGGCTGGTGAACATCCGGTAGGGTTCCCTGGTTCCCAGGGTGGTAAGGTCGTCAATAAGCACCCCGATATAGGCCTCCGCCCGGCCCAGCACCAGGGGCGGTTCCCCCCGCAGCTTCTGGGCCGCGTTGATACCCGCGACCAGGCCCTGGGCCGCGGCTTCCTCGTAACCGGAGCTGCCGTTGGTCTGCCCCGCGGTAAAAAGTCCTGCAATCCGTTTGGACTCCAGGCTGGGGTAAAGGTCCAGCGGGTCAAGGTAATCGTACTCCACCGCATAGGCCGGCCGGACAATCCGCGCCCCCTCCAGACCGGGGATGCTGTGGATAAACTCCTCCTGCACATCCTCCGGCAGGGAGCTGGAGGCGCCGTTCATGTACATTTCCGTGGTGGAAAGCCCCTCGGGCTCGATAAAAATATGGTGCCGTTCCCGTTCAGGAAACCGCATCACCTTGTCCTCAATGGAAGGGCAGTAGCGGGGCCCCCTGCCGGTGATCTTGCCGCCGTAAAGGGGGGACCGGTGGATGTTCGCACGGATGATCTCGTGGGTCCGGGGGGTACTGCCGGTGATCCAGCAGGGAACCTGGGGCAGGGGAGGCCGCGGGATCGCCCCCGTCGGCCCATTTGTCCTTTTCCCCTCGTCCGTCCCTTTTCCCCCATCCGGGGGCCGGCCGGCATAGTCCACGTCAAAAGAAAAGGGCCGGACAGCTTCCCCGTCCTGCCGTTCCATGGCCGAATAGTCGATGGAATCCCCCGCAAGCCGGGCGGGGGTGCCGGTTTTAAGCCGTCCCAGGGGGAAGCCCCGCCGCCGCAGATTTTCCCCCAGGCCCAGGGCGGCCTCTTCCCCCAGGCGGCCCTGGGGGGCGTCGTAATCGCCGATGAAGATCTTCCCCTCCATAAAGGTACCGGTGGCCAGGATCACCGTCCGGGCGGATATACGCCGCCCCCGCCGGGTAACGACCCCCAGCACCTGGGGGCGGCCCTCTTCACCGGAGACCATGAGGTCCAGCACGGTGTCCATGTAGATCGACAGCCCCTTCTGCTGTTCCAGGGCGCTGCGGGCCGCGCTTTGGTAGCAGTGCTTGTCGGTCTGCGCCCGGGGGGCCTGGACCGCAGGACCCCGGGAGCGGTTCAGGACCCGGTACTGGATTACGCTGAGGTCGGTAAGCTTCCCCATCTCCCCCCCCAGGGCGTCAACTTCCCGGACCAGGTTCCCCTTGGAAAGCCCCCCCACCGCGGGGTTGCAGGAGAGGGCCCCGATACGGTCCGGGTTTTGGGTGATAAGGAGGACGGAAAAGCCCAGCCGGGCCGGGGCCAGGGAGGCTTCGATGCCGGCATGGCCGCCGCCCACCACGATGCAATCGTAATCCATAGCCCTGCTACTTCCCCACGCAGAATTTGCTAAAGATGGTTTCCAGAATATCCGCGGTGGAAACCTCCCCGGTGATCTCCCCCAGGGCGTTGACCGCATCCCGGAGCAGGGGCGCGGCCAATTCCAGGGGTTCCCCCCTGTCCGCCAGTTCCAGGGCCCCCTCCAGGGCGGCGCAGGAGCGGTCTACCAACTCCTTCTGCCTTTCGCTTCCCAGGCCGGTTTCCCCGGCTCTGCGCCCGGGCAGTCCCCGTCCCAGGGCCTCCTCAATGGCCCGGCACAGTTCCCCCAGCCCTTCCCCGGTTTTGGCGCTTACCGGCAGCGGGGCGGAGAAACCGGGAGGGACGGAGGAGTCAGGAGAAACAGGGGCGCCGGGAGAGGCCGGGGGGGCCAGGTCCGCCTTGTTCCACAGCAGGATCAGGGGCCGGCGCAGGGCGGCCTGGGCCCTGAAAACGGCCTCATCCTCCTCCCGGATACCTTCCGTCCCATCGACGACGTACAGCACCAGGTCCGCCTGGTCAAGAAGCTCACGGCTCCGCCGTATGCCCAGTTCCTCGGCCCTGTCCATCTCCGCCGCAGGGGCAAGTTCCCGCAGCCCCGCGGTGTCCGCAAGACGCAGAGGGATCCCCCCGATGCAGACCAAAGCCTCTATCCAATCCCGTGTGGTGCCGGGGATCTCCGTAACAATCGAGCGATCCTCCCCCAGCAGGGCGTTAAACAGGCTGGACTTCCCCGCATTGGGCCTCCCGGCAATCACCGCCAGGGCCCCCTCCTGGTAGAGCCGCTCCCCCCCCCAGGTGTCCGCCAGGGCCCGCAGCCGTTCCAGCGCTTTTTCTACCATTTCCCGGCCCGGCAGCCCCGCCTGCTCCCCGGAGAAGCCCAACTCTTCCTCATCGTAGTCCAGGTGCAGTTCCGTTTCCGCCAGGGCTTCCACCAACCGTTGTTTCAGCGCGGCAATTTCCCCCCGGAGCCTCCCGGCCAGGCGGCCCACCGCATGTTCCCGGCCCGTGTCGGTCTTTGCCTTTACCAGTTCCATCACGGATTCCGAGCGGGTCAGGTCAATCTTGCCGTTTATAAAGGCCCGGAACGTGAATTCGCCCGGCAGACCCTCCCGGAATCCCGCAGTTTTCAAAGCCGCCAGCACCGCCTTTACCGTGGCTGCCCCCCCGTGGCAGACAATATCTGCCCCCTCCTCACCGGTGTAGCTCCCGGGGGCCCGGTACACGGAAACCAGGACTTCATCAATAAGGGCGGAATCCCCGGAGGCGCCGTTCTGATCGTTCTGAACATTCCGGCCGTTCCGGTCATCCCGACTGTCCCGGACGCAGCGGCCGCGGCGGATCCAGCCGTGGACAATGCTGTGCCCCCCCGCGGCCCGCAGTGCGCCGGGCCGTGAAAAGATCCCCGCCAGCAGATCCAGCGATCCGGCCCCGGAACAGCGGATCAGGGCCAGGGCGCTCTCCCCCGGCGGCGTAGCCAGGGCGCTGATGGGCGCTTCATCCCCATAAAAGGGCCTAGCAGTTTGTTGCGCTTCGCGCATAAAACCTCCAAAAATCGCCTGAAAGGCGATTTTTTACTTTGCAAACTGCAAAAGCAGCCCATGTATCGTGGTTTTTGCGACACAAAGTGGCGCAAAAACCTACAAGTGCAACAGGCTGCTAGTCATGGGTTTCGGCAGAAGCCGGATCGGCGCTCTCCACCCTTTCGGCCAGACGCAGGCGGAGAAACACCCAAGGGGCGCCGCCGCACACCCAGAAGCCCGCAAGGGTAAAGCGGATGAAGAAAAAGAGAGGATAGGCGGAAGAATCTTCCCCCGGATCCACAAAGCTGAGAATTGTGAACAGGACCAGCATCCCGGCTATCCCGATAACAAAACGGAGAACCCTAACCAGGAACTGCGCCGGATTCTTCCCCAATCCGGCGGCCCGGAAGTGGATATACGTGCAGTTCATGCTGTAGCCAAACCCTATACCCAGCACCAGGGCTCCGGGCGTCAATATCGTCGTGTCCGGCCGGTAAAGGATCATCACAAAAGCCGCAGCGGAGCAGAGGATCATCTGGAACCGCCGTCCCCCCCGGATCAAGGCCCCCTTCAACCTGTCCCCCAGGGCTGCATAGCCGCCCAGCACCAGGGCCCCCAGAATCCAGCCCCCCACCAGGTCCGTAGGAAAATGGACCCCCAGGTAGAGCCGGGAAAAGCCCACCAGCAGACTGATAAAAGCGGCCGGAAGGTAGGCCCATTTCTTCTTCGTCCAGGAGGCAAGGATCATCCACATCGTCAGGGAAATCTGGGCATGACCGGAGGGGAAGCCGTTAAGACTTTCGTTGACCATCCCCACCGCCGGGTCCCAGCCTTCCCAAAAGGGCCGGGGCTGGCCCAGCAGGAACTTCAGGGCCATGTTGATCCACAGGGAAACAAGCACCGCTATCATCAGCCGGATGCCTTTTTCCGAATCGAGACACCAGAATATGAAGGAAAGCAGCGTCAAATAGACCGGGGCGGTCCCCAGCATGGTAAGCAGCCGCATAAACACAGTAAGGGCCGGATTTGCATGGGACTGGATCGAACGAATCAGATCCAGTCCCCAAAGCAGTGTAGATTCCATAAGATCCTCTTGGATAATCCTCTTGGTACCGGGACTTGCCGGGATGTCTGGCAGCCTGTTGTATTGGCGGATTTTATGCGCGAAGCGCAACAAATTCCCGGCAGCCCTTAGCTATTCGCCGGAGCAGCTTCCTCCGGGGCCGGAGGATTCTCCCCCGTCACTTGCGGCGGAAATTGCCCCTCACCGGTTTCTACAACCCTGCAGAACAGCGCGGTAAAGTCGTCTATCACCGCGACAGGCCCGGCGACGGCAGGGGAACCGGACTGCCCCCCCTCATATTCAGAGCCGGAATGGGTTACGGGGTCTGCCGGGTCGTTGACCTTGGACGTTTCCCTCTTTCCCAGCCAGGAATGTAGTTCCCCCTGCAAGGGTGCATCCAGGAACAGCCCCAGCTCATGGCCCGGCGCCGAATAGGGAGAATCCGCCGTTTCCAGGTAGACCCCAAGCCCTGTTTCGCGGATCTCCACATCAATCAGTACCCCGGTAAAGGATCCCTCCGCCCCGTTTATCTCCAGGCTTGCAGCCTGGATTTTTTCATCCTGATCTTCCAGTTCAAGGTACAGGGCGTCTTCTTTAAGGGAAAGCCCAATGACCACGGAATAGGCCGTGTTCCCCAGACGGGCGCCGAAGACAGGCCCCTCACTCAGCGGGGAAAGACGGATAAAGAAACGGAAGAATCCCCCGCCGTCCCCGGAAGAATCCCCCGCCGGATTCAAAACCCCCAAGGGGGCCTCGTAGTAGTCCCCGGCGTTCAGGGCAAGACCGTAGATCTGTTTTGCCGGGTACCACAGCGGCGCTTTCGTTCCGCCCAGTTCCGCCCCCGTCCCGGCTTCCTGCAGATCGCCGGCCAGTTGGTAACGGTAAAGAAAATACCCGTTTTGGAGGAGAGAAGCGGCATTTTCATCCGTTCCGGCGGAAACCGGCAGGGAAAGCTCAGCAATCCGCCCCTTCATTGCAGCCTGGGGCATCAGGGGGAACAACTCCGTCCGAATCGTGTGGAAGCCCGTCTGCTGGGGGGCCTTCCAGAGCAGCCGCGCCGCGCCGTCCTTCGCAAAGCCTTCGCCAATCCGGCGATTGCCGTTGTACCAGACAATGTACGGCTCAAGCCCTTCCCCGTATTCCACCTGGGTTTCCAGCAGCACCTTGAGCCCCTGGGGTACCAGGTGGCTGTTCCCGTAGAGTCCCGGCAGATAGTACCGGATCCCCCCGTTTTCAAATTTCTGGTTCCCAATATAGTAAATCTGACGGCTGCTCCGGCTTAGCAGATCCTGCCTGCCCCGGATCTCAAATACCATCGTGTAGTACCCAATTTCAAGATTCCGGGGCAGCGGAAAGGGGGGAAGCTGGCCGGCAAAGCTGTCTACCGGTATCATAAGATCATGAACCGCAGCCGAATCCTGAACAAGCGCCCCCGTCTCCTCTGCTTCACCGCCTCCCGTGTCCGTTTCAGCGCCCGATGTTTCAGTGCCCGATGTCTCAGCGCCCGATTCGGAAACAGCCCCCGCGTACTCCGTTTTGCCGCTCCGCTCCACCGGGACAGCTTCGGTAGTGTAGTACACCCGGCTCCCCGCCGGTTTCCCTTTGGAATCTTCCAGGTACACCACCAGGTTGACAAGGTCCGGGTCCCCGGCCACCGAATTGGAAAAGTAGGGCAGCACCGTGTCTTCCGCCGCAATAATCGAATACTTATCCAGCGAAGTATGGTTGATCAGGGCGTTTACCTGGTAAGTTCCGATAGAGGGCAGAACAATATCGAGCTGATTGCAGGCGCCCAGGAGACCAAGAGCGCCCGCCGTAACCAACACGTTTATCCCTTTTCGGAAACACATACCCATCATAAAATATACTCCATGAATACCCGCAAAGCTAGTCCCGGTTTTTCCCGGCATAATCGGTATAAACCGGCAAATAGCAAAAATAGCAACAAAAATAGCAAGAGGAGAGATCATCCATCATGAGAGCCACCCGCGCCCTGATATACCTGGACCGCTTTAGGGGGAACCTCCGTGCCGTAGCGGATCGGATTGGGAAACGGCGGATCTGCGTACCCGTTAAAGCCGATGCCTACGGCCACGGCGCCCTCCCCCTGGCCCGCGCCGCCCTCAAGGCCGGGGCCGATTCCCTGGCCGTAGCCCTTGTCCAGGAGGGGGAGGAACTGCGGCAGGGGGGGATAAGGGCCCCCATCCTGCTCCTCTCCCAGGCCATGCCGGAAGAACTTGCGGACCTGGTAAAACATACACTCAGCCCCCTGGTTTCCGATGGAACCTACATCGACGCCCTTGCCAAAACCGCCCGGGCGGCGGGACAGAGACTCGACCTCCACCTCAAAATAGACACCGGCATGGGCCGTGCCGGCTGCCGGCCGGAAGAGGCCGCGGCGCTGGCAGCCCAAATCCTTTCCCATAAAAACCTGCGCCTGGCCGGGCTTGCCACCCACCTGGCCGTCTCCGATTCCGCAAGCCCCGGCGACAGAGCCTATACCGGGGAACAGTTACAGCGTTTCGCCAGCGCCGTCACAGCCGTCCGGGCAGCGGGCATCGATCCGGGCATCATCCACGCCGCCAACACCGGGGGCGTCTTTTACCACCCGGATTCCTGGTTCGACATGGTCCGCCCCGGCATCCTCCTCTACGGCTATGGCCCCCGCCCCGGAACAGCCGCGCCGCCGGAACTCCCGGCCATCATCCCGCGGCCCGTCATGGAACTCCACAGCAAAATAGCCGCCATCAAACCGATCCGCCGGGGCGAAACCGTCTCCTATGGCCGTACCTGGACCGCCGCGGAGGATACCCTGGTCGCCCTCATCCCCGCCGGCTATGCCGACGGCCTCAGACGGGACCTGGGCGGCGCCTGGCACATAGCAATCCGGGGCAGCGCCTACCCCATCGTAGGCCGGATCTGCATGGACCAGTGCATGGTAAACCTGGGCAGCCCAGGGCACAGCCCCCCCCCGTCCCCCGGCGATAACGTCATCCTGTTCGGGGAAGCCCCCACCCCCTGCACGCCCCCCCCTCCCGGCGCCCCCCAATGCGGTGACGCCGCCCTCATGGCCGAAAGCCTGGGAACCATCCCCTACGAAATCACCTGCGGCATCAGCAAACGAGTCCCCCGGGTGTATGTAGATCACCCTTAGATATGTTTATCCTGTAAGGGGGGGCCCGCTACCACGGCCAATGTCCCCGTAGCCGGCTCAAGGGCTCCGCCCTTGAGCTTCCGGTGTTCCTCTGGGGCCCCCGCGGGGCCCCCAGCGGAAACGCGGACGCTCACGGGCGGCGCCCTGGCGCCGGCAACGGGGACATTGGCCGGGGTAGCGGGCCCCCCCTTACAGGCTAAACATATCTAAGGGTGATCTACATACACCCGGGGGACTCGTTTGCTGATGCCGCAGATGA
>JAISFT010000129.1 GCA_031263435.1 Treponema sp.
GATCAAAAACACCAAAAGACAGGACAGGCGCTTCATTTCCTAGACGGCGGCGGCGGGCAGGGAAGAACTGTCTTCCCGGGGGGGGAGTCCGATGATGGCCCTGACCTCATCATCCACCAGGGTTTCCTGGTTGATAAGGGCCTCGGCCAATCTTTCCAGTTCCATTTTGTGATCTTCCAGGATCTTCCGGGCCCCGCTCCTGGCCCGGTCCAGGATATCCTTAACCGCCTTGTCGATAAGCCGTGCAGTTTCTTCGCTGTAGTCTTTGTGACGGGCTATTTCCTTGCCCAGGAATATGGGCTCATCCTCCTGACCATAGGCCACGGGCCCCAATTCCTCTGCCATGCCCCATTCGCATACCATGTGGCGGGCCATGTCGGTGGCCTGCTGAATATCCTGCTTGGTACCGGTGGTAGTTTCACCGTAGAACAGCATCTCCGCTATCCAGCCGCCGTAACAGATGACGATACGGTCTTCCATCCAGCCCCTGGTCCGGCTATAGCTGTCCTCCTCCGGCAGGGACATGGCCATGCCCAGGGCCCGGCCGTGGGGTACCACCGTAACCTTGTGGAGAGGATCGGCATTCTTGAGAAAATAGTGGAGCAGGGCATGACCGGCCTCGTGGATGGCGGTCATACGCCGTTCTTTGTCGGAGATCACTAGGGTGGTCCGGGCGACCCCCATGAGGATCTTGTCCCGGGCCTCCTCAAAGTCCCCCATCTCCACCTCTGTCCTGTCCTTGCGGGCGGCGAAAAGAGCGGCCTCGTTGACCAGATTGGCAATATCGGCGCCGCTCATGCCGGGGGTCGCCCGGGCAATACGGGAAAGATCGATATCCCTGGACAGGGGGATCTTCGCGGCATGGATGTTGAGGATGGACTCCCGTTCCTTGATGTCCGGCATGGCGACCATCACCTGCCGGTCAAAGCGGCCGGGCCGCAGCAGGGCCGGATCCAGCACGTCAGGCCTGTTGGTGGCGGCAAGGATTATCACGCCGTCCTTGGAATCGAAGCCGTCCATTTCTACCAGGAGCTGATTCAGGGTCTGTTCCCGCTCATCGTGGCCCCCGCCGTAACCGGCGCCCCGGGTGCGGCCCACGGCATCCAGTTCATCAATAAAAATAATACAGGGGGCGCTGCGGCGGCCCTGCTCAAACAGATCCCGGACACGGCTTGCGCCGACGCCGACAAACATTTCAACAAAATCGGAGCCGGACATGTGGAAGAAGGCCACCCCCGCTTCCCCTGCCACCGCCCGGGCCATGAGGGTTTTCCCCGTACCCGGCATCCCCACCAGGAGCACCCCTTTGGGAATCCGCGCGCCCATTTTGGTGAATTTTTGGGGGTTCTTCAGGAACGCAACCACCTCTTCCAGTTCGTATTTGGCGTCATGCTGGCCGGCCACATCGGTAAAGACAACTTTTTTCCCCTCATCCTGGTACCGCTTCGCCCGGCTCTTGCCGAATTGCAGGGCCTTGTTCCCCGTACCCTGCATGTTGCGGAACATGATCCAGATAAGGCCGAGGAAGATAAGCCAGGGGAGGAATTCCAGGAAAAGACGCAGGGGGCTGATCCCCGTAACCGCCCCGGATATGTTGATGTTTTTTTCCCGCAGGCTGTTGATCAGTCCGGGGTCCTGATAGGGAATAAGGGTTTTCAGGGGAATACCGGCCGCGCCGCCGTTCCCCCTGAGGAATATATCAACAGAATTGTTGTCGTGGATCGTTACGGATTCCACCTGATTCTGTTCCACATAACGCAAAAAATCCGAATAGCGGATGTCCCTTGCCTCGGTTCTCCTGCCCCCCCGGAAAAAATAGCCTGCAAAAAGAACCGCCATCACCACAAAAAAAGCAAGGGCAAACCGGTTCGGCCGGCCCCCCTGTATATTGGGACGGGGCGGCAGTTTATCGTTTTGATTATTAAGCATCAGTACCCCCGATATCGCAAAAGAACCATTCCCCGGCGGCCGGAAATTCCCGCCGCTCCAGTATTACCGCGGGCCCCGGATAAGGGCCAATAAAGGCCGCCACCCCTGCGGCATCCTGGACAGCGTATACAACCCTGTCCCCGGAACCGGCTTCGCTCCGGCCCCGCAGTTCCGGCGCACCGCTTTCCCCCGGCAGGAGATCCTTAAGGCTGAAGCGCTTCCCCGCGCGCGCAATACTATCACCGCTCCGGGCCGGACGGAGCACAAAGGGCAGGGCCGCGAAAAAACCACGCCTTTCCGCCCCATCCCCACAGGCAGAACGGGATTCCCCCCGTCCGGATACCTGTAACACCCCTCCGATATCAGATTTATAGCCGAAACCGTACCCCAGCTTATAGAGTCCCGGCCCTTTGATCAACAGAGAAAATCCGGCTTCCGTCTCCGGTTTCCGCCGAAATATCGCGATATACCCGGGCGAAGCCCCCTCCCCGGCGGCGCCGGTGGCGATGGTACAAAACCCAAGGTCCAGGGTCCGCAGTTCCCCGGAGGCAAAACGGCGCAGATTCCGCCGCTTTACAACAACATTCCGGCCCCCGTGCCGGTCGATAAAAACACCGATCCCCTGGAACAGGGCCTCCTCCCGCAGTATCGGGGATTCAGCCCAAAAAAGATCCGCCGGACAGCGCAGTTCCCGCTCCCCGGCCCAGGCAAGGCGGCGGCGGGCTTCGGCTTCAATAAAATCCGCGGCCAAGGCCTGGGTCTCCCCCAGAGCTTCCAGCCCAGCCCGCCAGCCGGGGAACCGGCTATCCAGGAGGGGGACCAGACTATGGCGAATCCGGTTTCGCAGGTAGTGTTCATCCATATTGGTGGTATCGGTACGCCAAACAATACCCAGAGCCCCCAGGTAGGCTTCTACATCGGCGCGGCGGAGGGCGAGCAGAGGCCGCAGAAGGACCGGGCCCCCAAGGGAAGCGGTGAAGTTCCGGCGGAAAGGCATCCGGCGCAGCCCCGCCGGGCCGGAACCCCGGAGGATCCGCATCAGTGCCAGTTCCAGGGCATCGTCCCCGGTATGGGCCGTTACGATAGCCCCGGCGCCGCAGCGCAGGGCCTCCCGCCTCAGCAGGCGGTAACGGAAGCGCCGCGCCGCGGCTTCGATACCCGTGCCCCGGCGCAGCGCGTAGCGGGCCACCAGGCCGCCGGCAATGCTCAGCACCCGGCAGGGCAGCCCCAGATCCGCGGAAAGGGCCTCTACCGCGCGGGCATCCCCCCGGCTTTCCCCGGCCGGGCGGATACCGTGTTCCACATGGACGATCCGCAGGACAAAGCCCCCGGCCTTCTGCAGCCGGGAAAGGGCTGCCAGCAGAGCGCTGGAGTCCGCCCCCCCCGAAACCGCCGCCAGCAGGGTGATCCCCCGGGGAATGGCGCCCAAACCTTTTAAGACTTCGGCTTCAAAAGCCGCGGGAGACACAGCGGGGGGATTCATCATAAAAAAAGAGGAGCGGGAATCCCCGTTCCTCCCTTATCCTTATCAAGGAGACCCTTCTCAAAGACCAAAACCGTCTTATGTTCAGCCCTGGGCCTTGGCGGCCGGAGCGGCGGCGGGAGCCGCTGCCTGGGGGGCGGCTTCCTCGGGGGCGGCGACAGTTTCTTCCCTGGCGTATTTCACCAGCGCAACCACCTGATCCTCATTGGAAACCAGCCGGACTCCCTCGCCCAGTTTAAGATCCCGGACGTGGAGCGATTGATTCACCTTGAGTTCCGAAATATCCACCTCTATCCGCTCGGGCAGGTCCTTGGGAAGACATTCCACTTCAACCTCGTGGAGGGGAGATTCAAGAACGCCCCCCTCCCTTACACCCACCGGATTCCCACTGAGGTGCAGCGAAACACGGGCCCGCAGGGCTACACCGCTTTCCACCTCGTAAAAATCGACATGGAGGATGCTCCCCTCGACAATGCTGCGCTGGGTATCCTTTACGAAGGCTTCGTAGGTTTTCCCCTCCACTTCCACCTTGACAATGGTACTTTCGGAAATATTCTTGACCTGGCTGGAAAAATCACGCCCGTCAAGATCGATGGTAAAGGAGCTGCCGCTCCGTCCATACAACACCGCCGGTATCCGGCCGTTCCGCCTGATCCGCCGGGCTTCCGCCGATCCTTTACCGGTCCTGTTCCGGGCCGACAATACTACTTGACTCATGCCGTAACTCCTTCTGCTGATCAGATATCTCATCTGTTTTAAAAAATCAGGATATCCGATTCATTCTGGGACGACAGGGTTCGAACCTGTGCATGCCGGAGCCAAAACCCGGTGGCTTACCACTTGCCTACGTCCCAATAAAATTCACCGTATGGAGCCGGTACCACCTGGCAGCTTGTTGCATTTGAAGCGGTCCGGCCGGGGACCGCTTTATGTCGTCATATTTCTACAGAAAGATCATCTTCCGCATTGCCGGAATCGTAGTGTTCCAGAATCCTCCGCTGCAATTCCGCCCGAAAATCCGGATTGATAGGGTGAGCAACATCCTTGTACTCACCGGCCCGTGTTTTACGGCTGGGCATAGCAATAAAAATTCCGCTCTTCCCTTCGATGATCTTCACATTATGCACGACAAAGCAATCATCAAATGTAACGGTAACATACGCCTTCAATTTACCTTCTCCGGTTACTTTACGAACCCGGATATCAGTTATTTCCATGCGCATCTCCTTTTAGCGATGAGGCCAACAAAGTACTAATATTCTAATACTCCAAATGCCGAACGCGCAAGGAAAAACGTTACATAAACAAAAAACCAATGATCCGACAATAAATGCGCCGCCCTTTCCGCCTCCCCTCTATCTGTAAAAATTCCAAAACAGGTAGAACCTGCCCCGGACAAACCGGTAAAAACGGCGCCCGAATTCCGCAGGGCGGAAACGATACGCCGGTAAACCACTGCATCTTCCCCGGACCCTTCTGCAAGGACAGGGAAAAAATCATTCCAAAACGGCCAATCCCCAGGCTCGGCGCCCAGGGCCCCGATAAGGGCCCCCCGGCCCGGCCCTTCCCCGGAGCCGCCCCCCCGGCTGCGCCGGGCGTCCAACCGGCTGCGCCAGGCATCCAGCCGGCGAAAAGCCTCCCCCGTGGGGCTGGGGAAACCGGGATTCACCAAAACCACCGGCCAGGACCGGGGATCTCCCAGCGGAAAAATCCGCTCCCCCCTGCCGCTTACCCAGGCGGCGCCCCCGCGCCCGGCAGCCGAATGTCCCGGCCTGGAATACGCGGCAGAACTTTCCCCCCTGGCCGGGGCTTCCGCCAGGAAAAAGGGGACATCGCTGCCCAAAGCCAGGGCCATGTCCCGCAGTTCCGCCAGGGAAAGACCCGTCCCCGCCAGAATATCCAGGGCCCCCAGAGCAGCGGCGGCGTTCGAAGAACCACCCCCCAGACCGCCCCCCAGAGGCGCCCGCTTTTCCAGGCTTACCCGTATACCCCGATCAAAACCGGTCCGCCGCCGGAAAAGGGATACAGCCTGATATACGATATTCTTCTCCGGGGGGATCGGTACCACGGTCCGGAGAAGCGGGGAAGCCAAAAGGAGTTCGCAAACCCCGTCCTCTTCCACCAATTCAAAGCCTAAAATATCCCCAAAATCCAAAACTTGGAAGATGCTTTCCAAATCGTGGTAACCATCGGCCCGGCGTTCCCCCACCGAAAGGTGCAGGTTGATCTTACAGGGAGAGGGAACCTTGATTCGGCGCATCGCCTGAACTTTTATAATAAAAAAAACGCCCTCTGTAAAGTACGGAAAAACCAAACCGGGCCGGGGGGCTATAAAAACACTAAAAAAACAAAAACCAGTTGACAGATACTTAAACTCTCCCTTATGTTTCAAGAAACATCATTGAGGAGAGGAGGATCTATGGTTCCCGAAACAGGCTGTGCGGTTGGTACGGGCTTACTCATACAACCATACCTTTCTGAAAGTAAACCGGAGAAGCACATGAATACCCAAAGGATTCTTGCCAATGAAACAGAGGTTCTTAGCCTGATGTCCGTCACGGATTTTTTCGACTTCATGGAGAGTTCCGGTACACCGGAACCGGCCCTATGGCAGCCCGCCGGCACGGAGCAGCCCGCAGCAAGCGGGTTTTTGCCGGATCAAGAGGGATCTTCCCTTCCCTTCCCCTTCCTGGCCTTTGGCGATGAAGATGAGGACGAGGATGCTGATGACGAGGAAGACAATTTCGACGATATGGAAGATGACTTCGACGACGATTTTGACGATGACGAAGATGAATTTGATGATGACGAAGACGAATTTGAAGACGAAGAAGATAACGATGACTACGATTACGACGATGATGTAGACTACGACGATGATTTTGAGGAGTAGGAAAGCCCCCATCGGGCCGCCGGTATCCGGACATCATTCAAATTGTGAATTTTTTATTATTTAGGGCGCATCCCCGGCCCTGCGGAGTCCGGAGGACCCCGCAGGGCCGGGGACCGGGCTATCCGCTCCAATTCCTCGACCCCCCGGCCCAAACCCTCTGCCTCTCAAAAGCAGCTCCCCAGCCGTAAAGATCGACCCACCCATGGATGTACTGCGGGGCCGGGGGGGTCTGCGGTATTTCCGCTTCTATCCCTTGCGCTGCTCAAAAATGGCCTCCATGCCATTTTTGAGCTTTGGGTTTTGCTTCGCAAAACCCAAGGAATTGTTGACGCCGGCATCCTTGCCGGCCCGGCTGCACCGGCATCCCTGCCGGTTTTTGACCTTGGATTTTGCCTGTAGCAAAATCCATCTATCCGCCTGCGGCGGACAGCAATGGAAACAGCGCCATCCGTGGCGCCGTCCTTCAGGCGCAATCCGGCCTCCATGCCAGGGCTTACCGAGGAACAGATTGAGAAGCTGTAGCCAAAACAGGAACGCTCCCGAAATGAAGTTTTCTTTGTTGTCCGGATATTAGGGGAAGATACGCGGGGCCGCGCTCCAGAGCCGCTCCAGTTCATAAAAATTCCGGGCCCGCTCGGACATCAGATGAACCACCACATTCCCCAGATCGGTAAGCCGCCAGTCATCCTCTACCGCCAGGGAAGGCCGGGGGCTGTGCCGGAGGATCTCCAGGCCCTGTTCCCGGCAAAAATCCTTAATATGGCGTTCCAGACCTTCCAAGTGGGAAATGCTGGTAGCGGTGGCAATGACAAAAAAATCGGTCCAACTGTTGGAACCCCGTAAATCCAGGACCACCGCATCCAGGGCCCGGTGATCGTGAAGCAGGGCCCCTAATGTAAGAGCCGCATCCCGGGGGTCCGCCGGGTCAAAACCGGTTTGACCGGCAAGCCGCTCATCCACCTGTAACATAGCGTCCATCAAAATCTCTCCCGATAATGAGGGTAAAATCCGACCGGTATTCAAAATTCCGGAATTCCAGATCGGAATCCGGGCTTTCGTCCGGAAGAGTCTCGGAGCGGATATTCCGGCACCGGATGATCTCCCCAAAGGCCTCTGCCGCGTCCAGAACAAGTGAACGGTCTATTATTTCCGAAAATTCAAGGTCGTCGATATCGGCATTGCCTATGGAGATGACATCATAACCGAAACTCCGCAAAAGTTCTGCCGTCCGGCCGGCAAGACCGGTGATATTGGTTCCGTTCAGCACTTCCACCGTAAAAACCCGTTCCGAAAGGGCCCCCTCGGTCTGCCGGGTAATCGCCCCCAGGGTTTGCCCAACGATCTGTTTGATCAGATTCCCGTCCCAGGAGGGCAGCAGCAGAGTCTGCCCGGAAATTTCCCGGATACTCCCCCCCACGGACTGGATATTGGTCCGATCCATGTCGATAGAGGCAAATTCCCCCAGGAGCCGCTGCCAGGTCCGCCGGTTTATGTTGGTAAAAAAAAGACTCTGAAAGAGGCTGTCCACATGGGGATCGGAGATCTGGTCCCACATTTCCCCCAAACGCTTGATAAAACCCATAAAAAACCGCTGCCGGCGGAACGAAACCACCTCCCGGTCTTCTTCCGGCAGTTCGTAGGTGATGTAACTGGCGGCCTTGTCGCCGTCCAGACGTACCAGCCCTGCGGGAAACAGAATGGGAGGATCATCGTATATTTCCACCGGGGAGGGAATGAACAACTCCACCCCCTCAAGCAGGTCCACCGCCTTCCCCAGCCCCTCTTCCCCCAGGATCATGAAAAAGTTGATCTCGATTCCCAGCAGATCCGCAATCTCGTTTTCAAAGTCGCCGATTCTTTGCCGGTTGTAGAGGGCATCGATTCGGTCCACCCGGTTGATCCGCCGGATGATAAGCCCCAGATCCCGGGGAATGTCGAAAATCGCCGCCCGCCGGGTGGCGGGGTAGTACATAAGGACAAAGGAGCTGAGGGGTTTAGCGTCTTTTTCCAGCACAAACAGCGTGCTGATGACCCGGTCCCTGGAAAGGGCCTCCTCGATCGGATCGGTCCGCAGGGAAAAGACGATAAAGATAACCCCTCCGGCCAAAAGGATCAGTATGGCAGCCAGGAAAAAGCCACTGGCATCTACCGACGATTTTCTCACCGGGGAACCCTGCGTTCTATCTGCTCAAGCAGTTTGAGGGTGCCACCGTAGAGGTCAAACTTCTTTGAGCGTAACCAGGCGACGGTCTTCAAAAAAATTTTCGCAAACAAGCGATCCAAACCCTGCTCCCCTGTTCCCGTGTACCCGCTAAAATCCCGCAATTCGGGCTCCACCCCTTCCCGGGAAGATTCGATCTTATCCGCAATGTACAGGACCTTGGCAAGGGGGCCCATACTGTCCGAACCGGTGGTATGGTACCGTACAGCCTCCAGGACAGCCCGATCCCGGATACCGTACTGCTTTTTCAGCAGGGCCGCCCCGGCCCGGCCGTGGAGGAGCGAGGGTTTCTGCTTTTCAAGGGGCGAAACAGGCAGCCGGTCGGTTTTTGCCAGCCGGATAAGCTCTTCATCCCCCAGATGCTTGCCAATATCGTGGACTATTCCCACCAGATAACCGGCCCGGCTGTCCAGACCAAAGATCCGGCACAGGTCCGACGTCATCACCGCCACCTGCCGGGAATGGAGGAACCGGGACAACGAAAGGGTCCGGCGGGCCTCCTCCTCCATGCGGATGGTAAGATCGGACCCCGGGGTATCGGCGGAGATCCCCGCCGGGCCGGAAGCGGGAAGCCCGTAGAGCCCCTGCGCCTCGATAATGGCCCGGGCCCCCGCGGGAACCAGGTAGCGCCAGTGCTTTCCCTGCCCGATAAGATCCCGCACCTGGGCGGAAGAAATTTCGATAACCTCGTTCCGCATCTGACGACAGGGGTAGGGATAATCCAGGGTTTCCGAAAGGATCCGCCGGGCAATGATAATGTCCGCCATCGCAAGGATCTGATCGGCCTTGTTCCATCGGGGGAAATCCCGGGCCAGATCATCCCCCAGGATAAGGGCAAGCTTACCCTCCGGCAGGTAACGGCGGTATACATCGGTCAGGGTGTCCACGGTATACGACACCCCCTCCCGCCGGATCTCGCAGTCATCAACAAGCAGCCGGGGATCCCCGGGAATCGAGGCGGCAAGCATGGCAAGCCGGTCCTGGGAAGAAGGAGCGGCGGCCCCCAGCTTAAAGGGAGAACGGAACGCGGGGATAAGGAGTACCCGGTCAAAACCAAAATTGGAAATTGCCGCATCGGCCAGGTAGAGGTGCCCCAGATGTACGGGGTTGAAGCTTCCCCCCAGGATCGCCAGCCTCACGATGATCCCTCCGTTCCGGCATCCACCAGCCGCAGCAGCTCCCCCGCCAGGCCGCCAAGCCCTTCCCCGGAAAAGACCGAAAGCCCCAGGACCTTTTCTTCCGGGTAACGGGCCCTCAATTCCTCCAGCCGTCCGGCGGTTCCCTCCAGATCCAGCTTGGTCCCCAGGACAAGCCGGGGTTTGCGGGGCAGATCGGGGGAAAAAGCCTCCAATTCGGCGCAGAGCAGCCGGAAGGCCTCCAGAAAATTATCCGCCGATAGATCAACCAGGAAAAGCAGGGCGCTGGTCCGGGAGATGTGCTTAAGAAAGCGGATCCCCAGGCCCAGCCCCCCGGAAGCCCCCTCGATAAGGCCGGGAATGTCCGCCAGGATAAGGTCCCGGTCATCCACCCGGAGAACCCCCAGGTTGGGAATTTTGGTAGTAAAAGGATAGGGGGCAATCTTCGGCCGGGCGTTGGTAAAGCGGTTGAGCAGGGAACTCTTGCCCGCGTTGGGGAAACCCACCAGGCCAATATCCGCAATGATCCGCAGTTCTACCCGCAGCCGGACCAGTTCCCCCCGCCGCCCCGGCAGGGCCTTACGGGGAGCCTGGTTGACCGGAGACTTGAAGTGGATGTTCCCCCAGCCCCCGTTGCCCCCCTTGAGGAAGACAAAATCCTCCCCCTTTTCACCGAAATCCCGGACCAGTTCCCCGGTTTCCGCATCTTTAAGCAGAGTCCCCGGGGGCAGGGGGACGATCACATCCACCCCGTTTCTCCCGCAACGGCCGCTTCCTTCGCCGTCCTTGCCGTTTTCGGCCTTAAATGATTGTTTATAACGCAAGTGGGAAAGGGTACGCAGGTTCCGGCGCACGGTAAATACCACATCGCCGCCCCTGCCCCCATCGCCTCCGGAAGGCCCCCCCCTGGGGACATATTTCTCCCGGCGGAAGGCCACACAGCCGTTACCGCCGGAACCGGAAGACACTTCGATCAACGCCTCATCGGCAAATTTTTCCAATTTTCCAGATAAAAAGCCGCTTATATGATCCGGCCGGGCCGGAACCCCAACGCGGAACCGGGCCTATTCCGCGGCAATAACTGAAGCCAGCTTCCGGCCCCGGCGCTGGGAAAAATTAACCGTCCCATCTTTAAGGGCAAAGAGGGTATAGTCCCCGCCGCAGCCCACGTTGCTGCCGGGATGAATCCTGGTTCCCCGCTGCCGGACAATGATCGTACCGGCCCTTACCGGGGTTCCCCCCGAAGCCTTGACGCCAAGATACTGGGGATTAGAATCCCGTCCGTTTTTCGCACCGCTGCCGCCCCGTTTACGAGCCATAACAATCCTCCACTAAACCTGCGCCCACAGGACGCCGGTTCTGTAATCCCCAAACTAAGCGAGTTCTGGGATTGACTCTATAATAATACAACAACAGTCCGGATACTCTTCCGAAACCGACCGCAGACCCTCTACCAGAAAAGCCCCCGCGGCGGCCAGAAAATCCCGGCCTTCCGTCCTGTAATCCGTTTCCATCCAGAGGAAGCCCCGCTCCGGCGCGGCGCCCCGGACATCTATACCCTGTTTACCGGCAA
The DNA here is from genome assembly GCA_031263435.1 of Treponema sp. The sequence continues at coordinate 11,236 of JAISFT010000129.1, forward strand.
GGGTCCGCAACGCGGTCCGCACCAGCACCGAAACCGTAGCGCAGACCAGATCCGTACCCCTGGGCCCCAAACCGGCGTGGCCCTGCACCCGGCAGGACCTCAGGATCCCGGCCCGGTCAAGGGTCACATGGACCCGTATCACGGCCTATACCCCGGCAATATCCCCGATTTTGATGATCGAGTACTGCTGACGATGCCCCTGTTTGCGGCGATAATCCTTCTTGGGTTTGTACTTAAAAACGATAATCTTGGGATCCTTGCCGTGGGATTCCACCGTAGCGCTTACCGCTACACCCCCCACATAAGGGGCCCCCACGGTAACAGAGCCCTCTTCCCCGGAAACCAGCAAGACCTTATCAATATTCAGGCTGGAACCCGGTTCGGCATCCAGCTTATCAACCTTGAGCAGGGCGCCTTTTTCAGCCTTGTACTGTTTGCCCTTAAATTCCATCAATGCGTACATGCTCTTATCCTTGATACAAATAGTAAAGGGAACCGCTCCAAAACCAAAGTTCTGAAAGGACCTTGAGGTTTATACCCTGTTTGGGGATCTTTGATCAAGGGGGCTGTCAGGGCAGTGCCCATCGGGTAGAGACAGGGCGCCGCCCCGCTGAAGATAGTCCAGAAGCCGCCGCCTGCAAGCGGCGTATTCCTCGAACAGGGCGGCGGCCTTTTCAACATCATCGTAGACCTTCCAGAGGCCGCACAGTTTGCAGCCGGCCCCCCGGCGGCGCATAAAGCCCAGCACATCCGGGGCTGGGTAGCCGAGGAAGAAACCGATTTCATGGGGAAATTCAGGACTCTCCCTAAAACGCCGGCCCAGGCAGGAAAGGAGGGCCCCAAGGCCGCCCGAGGCAGG
>JAISFT010000172.1 GCA_031263435.1 Treponema sp.
ATATCGGCCCCCACAATCAGAAGGCTGAAGAAAAACGACGCGGGAATAATCCCCGCCGGATGAAGCCCCCCGAAAAGGGCGACCACTATGGCGCTAAACCCGTACCCGCTGGTAATACCCTCAATAGCCCGCCGGTGTACTCCCGCGATCTCAACCGCCCCCGCAATACCGGCGCACGCCCCGGAAATCCCAATGGCAATAATAAGATAGGCAGGCACATTTATACCCCCGTACCGGGCCGCCCGTTCCTGAGCGCCCGCCGCCCGCATCTTGTACCCCCACGTTGTTTTCCACAGTAAAAGGTAGATCACCACCGCAAGGGCCAGGGCGATAAAAATACCCGTATGCAGCCGGGTCCCCGGAATAAGCCGGTCCAGCCAAATGTTCCGGGTAAGCCGCATACTCTGGGGAGTACCGCTGCCCATGGTAAGTTCCGCCGGATCGAGCATAGGCCCCCTGAGGAAGAACGTGTAGAACTGGGCGGCAATGTAGTTAAGCATCACGGTGGAAAGCAGTTCGCTCACCGCCAGTTTTGCCTTGAGAAACCCGGGGATAAACCCCCAAAAACCGCCCCCTATACACCCCGCCAGTAAAACCAGCGGAAGCAGGATCGGACGCGGGACATTGGGCAGCGCCAGGGAAACCGCCGTAGCCGTAAGGATGCCTACAGCCATTTGGCCCTCCGCCCCAATGTTGATAATGCCGCAGCGGTACGCCACCGCAATCCCCAGGGCGATAATGGTAAGCGGAATAGCCCGGATAAGCACCTCGCAAACCAGGGAAAGATTCTTCAACGGCTCCGTCAGGATAACCCCATACACCCGCAGAACATCCGCCCCAATAGCGGCAAGCACCGCCGCCCCCAGGAGCATAGCCGTTAAAACCGCCGCAAGGATAATGCCCCCTGTATAAAATAATTTAAACTGCTTCGTCATGTTTTACCCCCGCCATCAGGATGCCCAAAAGCCTGCGGTTCGCCTCGCCAGACTCAAGCACCCGTTGAATCTGACCCTTGAAAATAACCGCGATCCGGTCCGAAAGGTTCAAGATTTCCTCAAGCTCCTCGGAAATAAGAAGAATCCCGTACCCCTCCCGCCGCTTTTCCAGCAGTTGATTATGGATAAATTCCGCCGCACCCATATCAAGCCCCCGCGTCGGATACACCGCCACCAGGAACTGCGGATGCCGCGTAAGCTCACGGGCAAGAATCACTTTTTGGATATTACCCCCCGAAAGAGACCCCGCAGCCGCCGCAATACCCGCCCCGCGAATATCGAAATCCTTGCGCAGACGCTCCGCGTTTTCACTGATAACCTGCCGCTTCAGAAACCCCCGCCGGGAATATTGGGGCCGGTCCACATCCTTCAACACAAGATTCTCCCGGATGGAAAAACTCGGAACAATCCCTTCTATATTACGTTCTTCCGGAATATACCCATTCCCCTGGCGGATCGTATACGCCGTAGAACGATTGGCAATATCAGATCCAAGCAGCAGAATCTTGCCCGACTCCGTTTTCCGCAGGCCGTTGATCGCTTCCGCCAACTCCTTTTGGCCGTTGCCCGACACCCCCGCAAGGCCCATGATCTCTCCCTTCCTGATGGACAAATTAAGCCCATTGAGAGCCAGGAACCCCCGGTCGCTCTTTACATTCAGATTCTGAATCTCCAGCGCCGTCTCCCCCGGAGTAGAACTATCATCCCGCAACGGAAGCGCCACCTCGTGCCCCGTCATAAGCGCCGCAATATCCTGGGAAGAATGATCCGCCGTGTTACCCCGGAACACCACCTCCCCATGACGGAGAATCGTAACCTTGTCCGAAAGACTCTTTACCTCCTGCAATTTGTGGCTGATAAAGATAATAGACAACTCCGCCGTCATCCGCTTCAGAAGCCGAATCAGATCCTCCGTCTCCTGCGGCGTAAGCGCGCTCGTCGGCTCATCCAGAATAAGGAACCGCGCCCCCAGACACAAGGTCTTGATAAGCTCAACCCGCTGCTGCTCACCCACCGAAAGCTGCCAAATATACGCATTCGGATCCACCGGCAGCGCATACCGGCTCGTAATCTCCTCAAGCCGCTCACGGATCAAACCATAGTTAAGCCACAGCGGATTCCACGCCTTTTTGAACCCCAGCGCCACATTTTCCAGCACTGTCATATTCGGCACCAGCATATACTGCTGATGGACCATCCCAATCCCCGCCGCAATAGCATCCTTGGGCGACTGGAACCGCACCGGACTGTCATTGATAACAATCCGCCCCTCGTCACTCTGGTACAACCCCATAAGGATATTCATCAAAGTAGTCTTTCCCGCCCCGTTTTCTCCAACCAGGGCAAGCACCTCGCTATCGCCGACACTGATGGAAATATCCTTACAGGCGACAATACCCGGAAACCGTTTGGTAATATGTTCCAGCCGCAGGCTGCGGATTTTTTCAGTAGTTTCCAACGCCCCCATGCCGTTCCCCCTTACAAATAATTTTTTTCAAAAGCCGTGATCCTTGAGCCACAAGACCCAAGCTATTACAAAATTTCAGTCTTGGGATGAGCTATCGTAATACCGAACCTTACAATAATCAAGTTTATTTTGCCCATATTTGTATAAATTTTGAGTTAGATCAGAAATATGTTGTATTGTTTAATGCTTCTGAAGAAAAAAATTAAAAAAAGTGGTGTTTTACTTGACCAAAAAAAATTTCAGTGGTAGGATAAAATAAATTACAACAGAGGCTTTCCCAAAGCTTCAGTTTTGGGGAAAGCAACCTAAAATTCCGTAGTTTTGTCGAACCGAAGGTTCGCAGGCTAAAAGCCTGAAAAAGTGCAAGAGCCTGTCCCATCGAACCGAAGGTTCGCACCGTGCGCGTTAGCGTACAGTCAATTAGTTTTGGGACAGGCTCAACAAAATGTCAATTAGGAGGAAAATGATGAAAAAAAATGTTGTGATGTTCGGGTTGGTTTTTGCGGTGTGCGTCCTGTTTGCTTCGGTGGTCATTTTTGTGGCATGCAGCGGAGAGCGAACAGCGGCGCCCGCAAGCGGCGGAGAGCGGACGGCGGTCCCAGCAAGCAGCGAGACGCAAAGCGATGTAGTTAAAATTGCGCTTATCATCGAAAATACCATCGATGATAAAGGCTGGTGTCAGGCCATGTACGACGGGCTGGTGGCAGCCCAAAAACAACTCCCCGGACGCATCGAATTCAATTACACTGAAAAGATGCTGCCGGTGGACGCCGGTTCCGCTGCCCGCCAGTACGCATCCCAGGGATACAACGTCATCATCGGCCATGGCGCCCAGTACAAAAACCTGATTCTGGAAATGGCGGAGGAGTATCCCAACATTACCTTTGCCTTTGGAACCAGCGCGGAAATCGGTCCCGAGAACGTGTTTACCTACATGCCCGAAAGCGAGGAAACCGGGTACTTGAGCGGCGTGATTGCGGGGCTTCTTACCCAAAGCAATCAGGTCGGACTGGTTGGGCCGGTGGACGGCGGTGATGCCGCCCGGTATAACCGGGGTTTTGTCTTGGGCGTCCAGGCGGTAAATCCCCAGGCAAAGATCGCGGTAGCCCATACCGGGTCTTTTTCGGACTTTGTAAAGGCCGGGGAAGTGGCCCATACCCAGATCCGCAGCGGCGCCGATGTGCTTACCGGTTCATCCCAGCAGGCCATCGGGGCACTCCGGGCGGTGAGCGACGCGGCGTACAGCGGACGGTATCTGTGGTGGGCCGGGCAGGACCTCGCCCAGTTTGACACTCCCGAAGGCAAGGCCAAGTGCATTGCCGCATCGTCCTACAACTACGCGGCGGTAATAGTCGGCTTGGTTCAGAAACTGGACGCGGGTGTCCGGGGCGGCGAATGTATCCCCATGAACTTCTCCAACAACGGGTTTGTGTTTGACTATAACCAGAATCTTGCCGGCCAGGTGCCCGCAGATGTCCGCACCAAAGTTGACGAAGCCCTGAGCGCATTCCGGCAAAAAGCGGGAACCATCAACTGGAATTCCGTGGATTATTCCAAGCTATAGAACAAAATACGGTTACAAGGGGGCGGTAGCCCGCCCCCCGTCTTTCAGAGCGGCCGTCTTTTTCCCATACAAACCGCTCCTTCGGTTTGCTAATTGTCCGCTCCGCGGCGGGTTTGGAACAGTCTCGATTGACAAAGATTTCATTTCATCTTGGCAGAGCCGGCGGAAGTACAACCCCTCTGTGAGGCGCTGCCTTCCAAAGGGCTTTATCTGTGCAGTTTTGCCGGCAGCCGCCGTGACGCGGATCGTATGATCGAAAATACCTATAAGTGGTCTAAAAAATAGAAACCGGCCCCACGCGCATCCCTTGAGCCTGTTGCACTTGGAGGTTTTAAGCGCGAAGCGCAACAAACTCCGAGGCAGGTCAAGTTTAGCCTTACGCCCGGCGCGTGGAAGCGGGAAATCCTTACCCGGTATTGTTTCGGCAGTTTTTCCCGCAAAGAACCCCGCGTCATCGAAAGCTCCCTTGTCCTCACCGTGCCGGAATCCGTTCCCTAACCCGGCCTTTGCGTCTCCACGCACATAGGCTATGTGTCTCTATGCACATAAGCTATGTGTCTCCACACACATAGCCTACACCCCGATGGGGTCTAAGCTACACCCCGATGGGGTCCAGGCTACACCCCAACGGGGTCCAGTTTACACTCCGGCGGGGTCTAGTCTACACCCCGATGGGGTCTAAGCTACACCCCGATGGGGTCCAGGCTACACCCCGGCGGGGTCCAGGCTACACCCCGGCGGGGTCCAGTCTACACCCCGATGGGATTCAGGCTACACTGCCCTCGAAAAGGCTCCCTATTCCGGCAGGAATAGGGACCCCCTCTGCGTCAGCAGAGGGGATTACACTGTGCCGTAAAAGAAGACTTACCGCTAAGTCAAATAAGGAAGGGAAAACGAGGCTTGCCTCGGCTCAAACAACGTAACGCCTACAAAATGTGGTATTAAACCAGACGGTATAATAAACTTCCTATCGAACGAGCCTCCGTTCAAGCAACGGCAACGCTAATGATACC
>JAISFT010000192.1 GCA_031263435.1 Treponema sp.
CGCGGCCATGCGCAATCTTGACAAATTTGCCGTCTTTTGTTAGATTCACGGGATATTGAAGTGAGGTTTATCAAATGGCAGTACCTAGATTTAAGACGTCAAAGGCGCGGACACGCCGCAGACAGTCGGTAAACATGAAACTTTCTTCCCCCACGCTGGTTGAATGCAGCAATTGCGGGAATCAGGTGTTACTGCACCGGGTATGTCCCAAGTGCGGTTATTATCGGGGAAAGCAGATCATTGTTCCCGATTCGAAGGTATAACACTATTTTTTAAGAGGGATACACAAGATGGACGACCTGTTTGAGAAGATGAAGAAGCTTATCGCCGAGAAGCTTGATGTGGACGCGGAGAAGATCACCATGGACGCCTCGTTCCGCCAGGATCTTGGCGCCGATAGTCTGGACACCTATGAGTTGGTCTACGCTATTGAGGAGGAAATGGGTATTTCCATCCCTGATGAAAAGGCCAACGAGTTTGAAACCGTCAAGGATGCCTACGAGTATATCAAGTCCCAGCAGAAATAAGCCGCCTCCGGTAAGAAACCAGTTGTGGAACGTCTTACCGGGCGGCCGTGCCGGAGTGCCCGGTTATAATCCGTCGGATTGGAATTTTCCAGAGCCGGAACCGGGAAGAATCAAACAATTACATGCCTTTCTTAAAGCCGCCGGAATCAAATTCAAGAATCCGGGGCTTTTGAATCTTTCCTTCATCCACCGTTCCGTTTCCAATGAATCGGGCTGCCGGGTAAATAACGAGAGGCTGGAATTCCTGGGGGATACGGTGCTGGGGATAGTATGCGCCACGGTACTGTACGAGCGGTTTGGGGGGAAAAACGAAGGGGAACTGGCAAAAATAAAGTCCGTTGTGGTCTCCGAGAACGTCCTTTCGGCCCTTGCCCGGGAACTGCAGATCGATAACCTCCTTATTTTGGGTAAGGGGGAGGAACTTTCCGGGGGCAGGAAGAAAAACGCCATCCTGGCGGACGCTTTGGAGGCCCTTTTCGGCGCCCTGTACCTGGACTCAGGTTTTACCGCGGCTTTTTCGTTCATTGAACGTTGTATCGGCCCTGAGATCGACCGGGTTATCGACAAAAATTACCAGGCGGACCACAAGTCCCTGCTGCAGGAACTGTGCCAGCACCAATTCAAGCTCTACCCCCAGTACCGGCTTATCAACCGTTCCGGCCCGGAACATGAAAGGCTGTTCAGGATGGAAGTTCTGATAAAAGACCGGGTATACGGCCCGGGGATAGGCCGCAGCAAGAAGACCGCCGAACAGGAAGCCGCCCGGCTGGCCCTGGAGGGGCTTAAGGATGAACCCGGCATCTCCGGTTAACTCTGGTACCGTGCGTTAAATTTAAGCGCAATGTCCAAAAGGGTCCCTCGGGTATTTGAATCCGGGTCATCCACCACGGTTTCCAGAAGTTCCCCAAGGATGATTCCCATGTTTTTCCCCGGCTTAACCCCCGCGGCTATCAGATCGTTCCCGGAAACCGCCAGATCTTTGAGGGACAGGGCAGAGTTTCCCGCCAGTACCTTGTCCACCCGGCTTATCAGAGCGGCAAGTTCTTCTCCCGGTCCTTCGACTCCGGTTATGCCGTAACTGTCGGAACGGCGCAGGCGGTAGAGATTTTCCAGGTTTTCTTCCCCCACACGGATGATGAAGCGCCGCACCGCCCCGTCGCTCCAGACTTCGTCATAGTGAAACATGTGGCAGGCTATAAGGCGGCAGACCTCCGCGGTTTTAGAATTGGGATAACGCAGCCGGGTCATGAGCTCTCCGGTCAGATCAACGGAATGTTTTTCATGCTGATAGAAGGTCCACACTCCCTGCTTGTCTGCCTGCCGGGTTTCGGGCTTTCCGATATCGTGAAAAAGAGCCGCCATACGAACCGCCGGGGGAAAGCCCTGTTGGGCGGCATAATCGCAGGCCAAAAGGGAATGATCCAGCACATCAAAACGGTGATAGCCCTTCTGCTCAATGCCCCGGCAGGCGAAGAGTTCCGGCAGTACCAGTTCCAGGAGCCCCGTTTGTTCCATAAGGCGGAAAGCCGCAGAAGGCCGGGAACTGCCGATAATTTTATCCAGTTCATCCCGGATCCGTTCCTTTGAAACTTCCGCGGTTACACCCAGGGAGGGGCGGATCCCGCGGAGCGTAAATTCTTCCACCGCAAAGTCCAGTTGGGCGGCAAAGCGAAGCGCCCGCAAGGGCCTGAGCCCGTCTTCTTCAAAGCGTTCCCGGGGCTTTCCGACACAGCGGATGATCTTCCTCTTGATATCCTTGATACCCCCAAAGGGATCCACCGCCTTCCCCCCGGGCAGTTCCAGGGCGATGGAATTCATCGTAAAATCCCGGCGGGAAAGATCTTCTTCTATACTTGAGGCAAAAATAACCGATTCGGGATGCCGGCCGTCCCGGTAATCCGATTCGGTACGGAAGGTGGTTACCTCAAACACGGCGCCCCGGTAGTGTACCGTTACCGTTCCGTGTTTTATGCCGGTGGGGATGACTATGGCCCGGGGTTTTAAGTCCCGGAACAGGGCGAATACCTCGTCGGGCTTGGCATCCGTAGCCAGATCCCAATCGTGGGGTTCCTTGCCCCGGAAAAGATCCCGTACCGCCCCGCCTACCAGATACAGTTTCTTCCCCTGGTTCCGGAACAGGACGCTCAGCTCGTTAAGGCGGGTATTTTCCTGTACCTTAGCCCACGAACAGCCGCTCAGTTTTGAAGGAAGCCCGGTCTTGGAGACGCGGCCGGTCTTCGGGTCCTTGCCGGTCTCCGGAGGGATGCGCTCGTTGCCCATACCGGGGTACTATACTATAATAAACTGGTACGTCCTAGGAGCTTGTTGCAGTTGTGTATACCAACATATCCATGCGGGGAATTGCGTTTATCGGGGGGGAAGGCCCCCCGCCGGAGCTTTGCCGCCGCCTGTTGGCCCCGCCGGTCCTGATTGCGGCGGCCGATTCCGGCCTTACGGCCGCGGAGGCGGCGGGGCTGCGGCCGGACTGGGTCCTGGGAGACATGGACTCCCTTGAGGATCTTTCCCGGCTGGACGCCTATCCCCGGGATCGGGTTCTGCGTTACCAGACGGAAAAGGATCATACCGATACGGAACTGGCGCTGCGGCTGCTTTGGGAGAAGGGCTGCGATACGATCTGGCTTATCGGTGGCGGAGGCGGGCGGCTGGATCATCTTTTGGCTATCCGCTCCCTGTTTGAACGGGATCCCTGTCCGTCCCGCTGGATCACCGGGGCGGAGGATATCTACTGTGTCGGTTCCCCCGGGGAACTGCAATGGGACGGCCCTCCCGGCGCCCTGGTTTCGGTTTTTCCGCTGGGGGCAGGTCCCTGGGAGGTGGAGAGCGCCGGTTTAAGGTGGCCCCTGAAGGGGCTTCCCTGGGACCGCGGCTTTTTTGGGCTGAGCAATGTGGCGGAAAACGGTTCCTTCCGGCTGCGGGCCGGGAAGGGACGCTTCCTTGTGGTTCTGCCTGCGGAAGCAGCGGGCGGAATACGATAAAACAGAACTGGAGGAACCCATGAATGAACTGGAAAACCGGAATACACCGGTTCCGGCGCGGACCCTGGAAAAACAGGGTTTTGCCGCCATAGCCAATATTGCGGGGGGCCTTTTTCTCCTGGTGCTGGGTGCTGTGGGGGGCCGTTTCCCCAGTCCCGGACTCATCCTGGGGGTCATCAGCGCGGCTTTTGGCCTGATGACTCTTTTTTCCCGGGATGCGGGGGACCGCAAGCCCGGAGCAATACTGACGGCCGGGGGAATTCTGGCGATCCTGTCC
>JAISFT010000240.1 GCA_031263435.1 Treponema sp.
CGCTATTTCGCAAGCTGCTCCGGCGCCCTGCTGGACCGGCCCGATGATCCCCGCCGCATCCGCCGCATCCTCTCCGACATCGACGGGGCCGGCCTGCAGCTTCCCCTCTTCGACTTTTAGCCGCCCGATGGGATTGGTCTTGCTTTGTATCCTATAAAGATGTATAGTATACATATCATGAAGACAAGGGCGGATTGTGAAGTAGTTTACGATGGGACCCTGGGGGGAATCTTTGCCCTGCTGGACCGGTTCTGGGCCGGGACCGCTGCGGACTGGCCCCGGCAGGTCAGGCGGCGTCCCGGCGGGCCCGTACCGGGCGTCCCCGCGGCTCCGCAGACCGGACTGTTTGACGATGAGGCCGCCCCGGAGAGGGCAGGGAACCGGCCGGACCCTGGAAACACAGGTTCCTGCAGAAATGCCGCACGGCCGCCGGAACTCCTCCCCGATCCGGCCGTCCTGGGCGGTTCCGCAGGAATTCTGTTCCAGGTTTCCGCCGATGCCTACGATGCCCTGGTCTGCGCCTGGATGAGCGGTCTCCCCGTGGAGGGGGAGGCCCTGCGCTACGGACTCCGGGTGCTTACCGCGGCAAAGGAGGCCGTCCCGGCCGCTGCCCCGATCCCCTGGTATGCCCCCGGGGAAGCCCGGCAGGGCGCTGCGATTGCGGCCCGGAACCGGCTGGACGATGACTGCCGGATCGTGCTGGCCCTGGCCTACAAAGTTACCCACGAGATCGACCGGCTCATGGGCTTCCTCCGCTTCAGCCCCGATGTCCGGGGGCGCTATATTGCCCGTTGCGCCCCGGATTACGGTATCCTGCCCGCGCTGGCTCCCCATTTTTCCCGGCGTTTTGGTGAAACTACACCCTGGGCCGTCATCGACGAAAAGCGGGGCCTCGCCCTGGTTCGGGAAGGGCAGGAGCCCCGGATCCTGCGTACCGGGGAAGGGCCGCTGTTCCGGGGGGATTCCGGTCTGGCGTCCCAAAAACTTGAATCCCAAAACCCGGAATCCCAAAGCCGGGGCCCCCGGGTTCAGAACCCCTGGGCTCAAGACCCCCGGGTTCAGGACCCCTGGGAAGAACTCTGGCAATCCTACCACCGGACCATCAGCATCGGGGACCGGAAAAACCTCACGCTGCAGCGCCGGTTCATACCCCGGCGGTACCAGGACTACCTGAATGAATTTGACGATCCCCCGGCCTGTTCCGCCGGGACCGGGGATTCGGCCGGATCGGGGGGAACAGAATCGTGATTTTCACCCCTCCTTCCCCGGGAATTGTAACTGAAAACGAAACGAATTGGTTTTATTGCAAAGCCTCTATTTTGCCCGGAAGACCGGCCCGGAGCTTGCTTACAGAAAAAGGAACGGCCGGGTTATAATTGCCGTAGATCACAGGCCAATCCCAAGACCCGGTTAGTTTTGGGAAAGCGTCATTAGAATTGTATATTCGTGTTGCGGGAGGATTTCTATGCGATTTCTGGGGAGTTTATTGTGCGCCCTCTTCATCTTCCATGCCGCCGCCCCCTTATATGCCGAAGACGCCGGTTCCGTCCTCGTCCTTACCCTTGAGGATGCGACGGAGCGGGCGCTGGAATACAGCATCAACCTGCAAAAGGACCGCATCAGCCTGGAGGATGAAGAATACGCCTCCAAACGCCTCTGGACAGAGATATTTCCCACTATCAGCGTCGGCGCCAATGTCAGGTACGGGAGTCCCCTTTTTACCGGCACGGCCGGAGGCTCCGTGGCGCAAAGGTTTAGCTACGGTACTTCTGTGGCGCTTAACCTGAGTCTTACCGCGGGGATTCCCTACCGTATGAAACTTCTCAGCCTTGCCTACCAGCGCCAGCTTTTGAGATACGAGGATACCCGGCGGCTTTTGGAGATCTCCGTGGCGCAGAGTTTCTACGCCCTCATTGCGGAACAGGAAAACCTTGCCCAGCTCGGCGAAACCTTAACTTTGGCGGAGCGGCAGCTTGAACGGCACCGCGTGGGCCGGGCAAACGGGATGATCAGCGAGACGACGCTGCTCCAGAGTCAGCTTGCGGTGGAGACCGCAAGGTACAATCTAAGCAGCGCCCAGGCCGGGTACTCCAACAGCCTGGGGGATTATCTCAGTTCCCTGGGGCTTCCCCCCGAAACACCGGTAAGGCTGGAGGGGGAATTCGAGATCCGGCGCATAGAAAGGGACCCGGACGAACTTATCCGGGACTACCTTCCCACGCGGCCCGACATAGTACAGCAGCGCCGGGCCATTGAAGAGCTGGAACTCAGCAGGCGGCGGGGGGTTCTGGATGCCCGGGCCCCGTCGGTCCGTTTATCCTTTGACTGGTCGGGCGGTTCCGGCAGCGCGGGTATAACCGGTCCCTTTACCGATAACCTCTCCGGGACCGTTTCCCTTAGTATCCCCGTCAACCCGTGGATCCCCGGTACAAGTGAATCTCGGGCCCTGCGGACAGCGGAAAGCAGCATCGAAAGGGCCCTGCTGGACCTGAAGAGTACCGAGGACGCCGCCGCCGGTCAAATCCGTTCCCTGACGGCGAATCTGCGGAACTCCTGGGAAAGCCTGGAGATTGCCCGGCTGCGGGAGCAGGTTGCCCAACGATCCTACGAGCTTACCGAACAGGGTTTTCTGAACGGTACCGTGGAATCCCTTACCCTGGAAACAAACCGTAACAATCTGGCCGCGGCCCGGTATCAACTGCTGCGAAGCGAGGCCCAGTATCAGAACATGGTCCTCGATTTGGCCCGGGCCATCAATGTGGATTGGCGGCAATTACTAAGGAGTGAACTGTGAGTACGAAGACATCCCGTGTTGTTTCAATCGTCATCGGCGGATTGATAGTTTTTTTCGCAGTTCTCATCGGTCTGAACCTCTATTGGGGCATGCAGCGGGGCCAGGGGATGGCCGCTTCCGGTTCGGTGCCGGTCCGGACAGGCGGCGGGGCAGGCGGGGTTTCGGGGGCGGGTGCCGGTCCGGGCGGTGGAGCAGGCGGTGCGGGAACGGCTCAGGGCGCCAGGCAGGGGTCCCCGGCCGGGAATACGGCGGCCCAAACTACGGTCCGGGTGATCGAGGTGGGGACCGGAACCATCGAAAACAGCATCATGATCAACGGGGATGTACTGGCGTCGAGTCAGGTGTCTATTTTCCCGACTATGGGAGGAAAGCTTACCTCCCTCCGCTACAGGGTAGGGGATTGGGTAAACCGGGGCCAAAACGTTGCCGCGGTAGACCCATCCCGGCCTGGGGAGGAGTATTCGGAGAGCCCGGTGATATCTACCATCGCCGGTACAGTCCTTTCGGTGCCGGTCAGCCTGGGGGACACGGTAAGTCCCTCCACACCGATTTACATTGTCGGGGATCTTGCCAACCTCGTGGTGGAGACCTTTGTGCCGGAGCGGTTCTCCAACGCCGCCCGGCGGGGTCTTGGGGCCCTGGTATCTTTGGAGGCCCTGCCGGGCGAGACCTTCCCGGCGACGGTGCAGGAGCTAAGCCCCGTGCTGGATCCCTCCTCCCGGACACTGCGGATACGGCTCCGTTTTAACCAGCGGGATACCCGGATTCGGGCGGGTATGTTTGCTACCGTAAGCCTGGTAACCACTGCCCATGAGGATGTGCCGGTAATCCCCCGAGACGCGGCGATCAACACCTACGGCTCCTGGATCGTCTTCGTGGTTGACAATTCCAATATCGCCCACCGGCGGGTCGTTACCCTTGGTTTGGAAAATGAAAATTTCGTTGAAGTAGAAAACGGTCTTGAACCGGGAGAGCGGGTCGTGTCCGCCGGACAGAACTTCCTCTCCGACGGTGATCCTGTTAGAATTGTCGAATGAAGGCAGGTTCCAGAATCCTGGAATGATGTGGATTGTAGCGGAAAAGACTGACAGAGGAGACTACATTGAATATCGCGGGTTATTCGGTTAAGCGGCCTGTTACGATTGTGGTGCTTTATGTCCTGGTTATGGGCATTGCCGCCACCCTGGTTCCCAATTTGGCGGTGGATCTCTTCCCGTCCACATCCATGCCGGTACTCTCGGTTTATACCCGGTTTTCCGGTGCGGGCCCTGCGGATGTGGAAAAAAACGTTACCGAAACCCTGGAGCGGGCCCTGGCCGCCTCCGGCGGTCTTACCGATATGACCAGCGTCTCCAGGTTTGAAACCAGCATGATCAACCTGCAGTACGCCTACGGTACCGATATGGACAAGGCGATGAACGACGCCCAGTCCCTGTTGAACCGGCTGGCCAACTCCCTGCCCAGCGGGGTGGACAGCCCCACGGTACGGCGCTTTGACATGAGCGCCATGCCCATCATGCGGCTTGTGGTCCGGGGCAATTATCCCCCGGAGCAGCTCCGCCTCCTTGCGGAGGAGCAGATCCAGGCCGGTGTTGAGCGGGTTGACGGGGTTGCCTCCGCAGAGGTTACCGGCGGTACCACCCAGGTCGTCAACGTGGAAGTCTCCCTTAACCGTCTGGCGGCCTTTAACTTAACCCTGTCGGACGTGTCCAGCGCCCTGCGGGGCCAGAGCGTTGTCTCCTCCGGGGGCAGCCTGCGCCGGGGTACCAGGGAATACCAGATCATGACCCAGGAGGAACTGGTAAGCGTGGACCAGGTCAAACGGCTCGTGGTAAAGATGATCAACGTGAATTCCAATGTCGCCCAGGCCAACCGTTCCCAGGTGGTCCGTTTGGAGGACATTGCCGACGTCAGTCTGGGTTACAACGACAATGCCGCCCGGGTGTACGTGAACGGGGAAACCGGCGTGTACATTCAGGTAACCGCCGAAACCGACAGCAACCAGGTAAAGGTGGCGGACCGGGTACAGGCAGCCCTGGCGGACATCAACGGGGAACTGCCCGGCGGCGTTACGCTGGAGGTCCTCTCCGATAACACCACGATGATCAGGGCAACGCTGAATCAGGTCTACGAAAACGCGATACAGGGCGCCATCCTCGCGATGCTGATACTGCTGCTTTTTCTGCGGAACGTCAAAGGCACCATTATTATCGGCCTGTCGATCCCTATCTCCATCCTGCTTACCCTTATGTTCATGTCGGTCTTCGGCTTTACCCTCAACATGCTTACCATGACCGGCCTTATCATGGGCCTGGGGATGACGGTGGACGCTTCCATCGTTATTCTGGAGAATGTCCACTCCTACCGGGAACGGGGGGCCAAACCGGATATTGCGGCCATTCTGGGGAGCCGGGAGATGCTCCGGGCTATTATCGCCAGCACCGCTACTACGCTCTGCGTGTTTGTCCCCCTGATTATCTACAGAAACAGTCTGGAACAAATGGGGCAGCTCTTTAGCGATCTGGTTTTTACCGTGGTCATTTCCCTGGTCTGCTCCCTGGTGGTGGCCGTTACGCTGGTGCCGAGTCTCTGTGGTTCGATCCTCAAACTCAATACCCGCAAGCAGAAGCCCCTGCGGAATCCCTTCCTGCGGGCTGTTGATAACGGGATGGAAAAATTCTTCCGGGGCCTGGAGAACCGCTACCGGGGGGGCCTGGAGTACTGCCTTTCGCACCGCTTTCTGATCGTTGCCCTGACCGTGGTACTGCTCGTTTTCTCCTTGTTCCAGTTCAGCGGCCTGGGTATGAATATGTACATGCGTACCCGTACCGACGACAATGTAAATATCAGCGTATCCCTTCCCCAGGGGACTGCCATCGACGTAACCGAGCAGACCATGTTCGATCTTGAAGAGATCATCAAGGAAAATATACAGGGCTACCGTAACATTATCCTTACCGCCCGGAGTACCCAGGGTTCAATCCAAATCACCCTTCCCGAACCGGAGCGGCAGATCGATACCCCGGACATGATTATCCGTAAGCTCACCCCCCTGGTAAACGGTATTCCCGGCGCCCGGGTAACTTTCAGCGCGGGGCGGGGCATGGGGAGCAGCTCTGCGGTGGCAATAACCGTAAGTTCCCGCAATTATACCGCGGTAACGGAGACCGCCGAGGAGATTCAGGACATCATGGTCCGGTATCTGCCGGAAATCGAGAATCCCACGGTCAATATTGACGAGGGGAACCCCCAGCTTACGGTGGAGATAGACCGGGAGAGGGCGGCGGCCCTGGGTATTTCCCTTGCTTCCATTGCCTCCGAGATCCGCACCGCGATGAACGGTTCCACCGTGGCTACCCTAAGCGGCGGGGACAAGCTTCTGAACGTGAACGTGATGCTCAGGGGTCCCGACCGTCAGGGTCTGCAGAATCTGGACGCCATATTCGTGCTGAATAGAAACGGTCAGCGCATATCCCTTTCCAATGTGGCGCGGGTTGTGGAAAACCGGGCGCCCACGTCTATCCGGCGGGAGAATCAGGAACGGGTGGTCCGTGTTACCGGCGACCTGACCGAGGGGATCGCCGTCACGGATATGCAGCGCCGGCTGGAAGAGACGGTGAAGGAGTACCTGGTATCCCGGGAGAACGTCGACGTCCGTTATCAGGGGGAGGCCCAGGAGATAAACGACTACATGTGGCGTTTTGTCTTCATCATCGCCGTTGCGATATTCCTGGTCTTCTGCGTCATGGCAAGCCAGTTTGAATCCTTCGTCGATCCGCTGATCATCTTCTTCACCATACCCATGCTTTTTATCGGGGTTGTCTGGACCTATAAATTCACCGGCCAGGCCATGTCGATGTTCTCCGTCATAGGGGTGGTGGCCCTGGTGGGGGTAGTGGTAAATAACGGTATCATCCTGGTGGACTATACCAATATGCTGCGGGCCCGGGGCATGATGGTCCGGGAGGCCTGTCTGGAGGCGGGCCGGACCCGGCTGCGGCCTATCCTTATGACAAGCCTTACCACAATTCTGGGGATGCTCCCCATTGCCTTCTTCCCCGGTGTCGGGGCGGAAAGTATTCAGCCCATTGGTAAAACCTTCGTCGGGGGGCTTACGGTCAGTTCAATCATGACCCTCTTTGTTATTCCGGTGATGTACTCGCTGTTGAACAGCCGTCACGATAAAAAACGGCAAAAGGCGGGAAGCCTGCGGCGGCTTGAACAGGAAAACGAGGACATGCTCCAGCTTGCTGCGGGGGGAAAGTAGCGGGCGTCCCCTTCCGGGCATCGCTATGCGCAGTTCCGGCCGCCCCGTTTCCGCGGGGCGCCGTTTTTTCGAGGCTTAGAATAAAATTTTAAGAATTCACCACGGAGGACACGGAGTTTCACGGAGGACACCCAAAGAAGCACGTGGGAGCTGTTGATTGATTAAAAGCAGCACGGTGGAAGCCCCAAAAAATGCCGCAGTACGGAGTAGGGGCTTTAAGGGTGTACCGGACAGGTAACAAAAAACTCCGTGTTTCTCCGTGCAAACCGTGGTTTTTCTTCTCTGGGGTGAAGCTTTGTCAGGTTTTCATGTCTAGGTGTTTGTCCTGCCCGTTTTTTTGCAGGTCTTGGCTTTTTTCGGAGAGGGGGGATTCGAACCCCCGACAGCCAGTTCCCAAAACTGGCGGCTTAACCACTAGCCAACCCTCCGTGATGTTAAAAACGGCCTCTTAACCGGCGTAAAACCTTATCATACAGCAAAGGCTAAATGGCGACAGCCATTTAGCCTAACCAAAACCGCAAAGCGGTTTTGGTTCGCGCAAGGGATAGAAGCGGAACAAAAAACCTGCGGTTTTTTGTTTTCGGAGTTTGGGGCTTTGCCCCAAACTCCAGCCCCGGGGGAGAAGGCGGTTTTTTGTTGGAGCGGATAGCCCGGTCCCCGCCGCAGGCGGGGATGCGCCCAAAAATAAAAAATCCACACGTTGAAGAGAGATACACTAGAGCAGGTCCTCATCATTGCCGGGCGGAAACAGGTAGAGATCCGGCAGTTTGACGGTGCGTACCAGGGAGAAGGAACTTGCGGCATGGGCATCGCTGATTACGGGAATCTTGAAGAAATGGTTAAGGGTCTCAAATTTCTCATCTTCGATTTTGACGTTGAATTCAAAGATATGGTGTATGTTGCTCGCCGCAGCGGGGATGGGGCCGGGCCAAAAGGTAAAGGTCCCTTCGGTATTGGAAACCAGGGTGCAGGGGTTTTGCCAGTTGTTGTCCTTCATGGGTACCAGTTCGCCGTTGCGAAAAAGTTTTACCTGGAGGCCCGACAGGGGCGCAAAATTGGAGCCGTCAAAAACCCGCCCCACTATGCTGGGGATGTTGAACATGGGGCTGTTTTCGCTGCCTGTCTCGGTCTGCCTGGCCCCGTGAACGGCGGTGGGCCGCTGATTATGGTTGACCCGGCGGATACCTTCGTATATCAGGGCCACGATATCGGCATCCAACTGCTGTTTTTGGATGGTTTCCTGCTCGGCCCTGGCCGCCCCCCGGTTGGAGACGATGTAATAGGGACTGGTGCGGTTCAGTACATAGCAGGCGGTGTCCATCCGGCATTGATTGCAGGTACAGAGATGATCGGGATTATCACTTTTCTCGATATTTGCGAAGATTTCATTGATCCGGCTTAGGACCAAATCTTCTACCGTGTTGTGTAACTCCATATTCAGACAACCTCTTGCTCTCGTTGTAGGTCCGACACCGCGTTATAATGGGACCGTCAATATTACCTACTTTAACCATTTTTCGTCCAATTGCAATACACCGTCAAGATTTCCCCGAGCTTTTATTGCCGTTTCGTGCCGGGGATGGATAAAAACCCTGATAACATACAGGGATTCCACAAAGGACTGGGCGGTATCGGGCTTAAACGCGCTGGAACTTTGGGCAAAGCAGCGTTCTTCGTTCCTCACATAGAGGCCCGTTTCCAGGGAAAAGGGTTCCGGTACGTCAATGATAAGTTCGTCCCCGGAAATTTTTTCTCCAAGCAGGGTTGAAAGCTCCGCGGCCAGGGCCTGCTCGCGGCAGGCCCGGTCCCCGATGTTCTGCAGGGGATGGTGGCGCCGCCGGTCAAAGGGAAATTCCGCGGCCAGGGTAAAGAGGGCCCCTTCCTTAACCTGGGCCGCCAGGGAGAAGAGGGGGCCGGAGCGGTTTCCCATGAGGGCAAAGAGGCTCTGATCGTCCAGGCCGTAGAGTTCTTCTCCGTTGAGGGCGCCGCTTTGCAGGGCCCCGATGAGGACTTT
Organism: Treponema sp.; assembly: GCA_031263435.1. Next base: position 9,076 of record JAISFT010000240.1, read on the forward strand.
CTTGATCATCGCCGTGGCGGAACGGACGGAATGGTGCCAGTACACGGTCCGGTACATCAGGTATTTGGAGAAGAGGACGGATTCCACGCTGGGGATACCCCGGCTGTCTATGTCTACCCCCCGTTCCCGGTGGGGGTAAAGCCGGGAGAGGATAAAATCCACATCCTGGGCGCCGTAGGGAACCCCGCA
>JAISFT010000255.1 GCA_031263435.1 Treponema sp.
CTGGTGGTGCCGGCGTAGTTTTATATCTTTTTGTTCTTAATTTCAGCGATTAGTTCGTTAAGCCCTGGATTATTTGGATCAACTTTTTGCACCGCCTCCAAATATTTTAACGCCTCGTCATAGTTGCTCATAAATCAACCCCTTTTATAAACAATGGCCAAATTTTGATACGGCACAGCATTTTTATCGTTGATACTTATTGATCTTAAATACATTTCTTCCGCCTCATCAAGCCTGTTTTGCCTTCTGTAAACCATGCCAAGATGGTCCATCGCGTCTACAAATAAGGGATCCAGTTTAATCGCTTCCGTTAAGTACCTTTCGGCCTCGGTCAAATTGTTTTCATCTAAAAATCTCGATCCTATTGTATACGCCTGCATTGCCTGTTCATTGTTTGACGGCGCAACCATGGGCCGCTGGGGACCTACTACTTTAATACCCATGTTTTCAGCTTCAACTAAATAATATCTGGATTGGGTTTCCCTATCCCTGATGCTTTTTTCAACGTTTCTTTCGCTGTTTTCCCCGATGCTTTCTTCGGCGTTTCCCCCGGTATTTTCTTCGGTACTTTTTGTCGTTACGCAGCCCAATAAACCCAGTATAAGAAGGGATATAATAGCGGCCGGAATCGTGTTTTTCACTGGTTTTCCTCCGATTGGTCATTGTATCATGGATACAATCTGTTGTGTAACCGTTAAAATCAGGGCATCGGCGCCTGTCCTGCTTCACGAGGGGGGAAATTTTATGGGCAGCAAAGGCCAGCCGGCACGGATGCCGAACCAAAACGCTTGAGCGTTTTGGTTTTCGGAGTTTGGGGCAAAGCCCCAAACTCCCAAGGCCAAAAACCGGCAAGGATGCCGGTTTTTGGCCCGCGCAAGGGATAGAAGCGGAAATACCGCAGACCCCCCCAGCCATTAGCCATCCTGTACCTCCTCCTCCGTAAAGACCCGCCTATAGGTGTATACCGGGGCTGGGGAAGAGACCGGGAAAATATTTGGAATTCCCTGCCGTAGCGTATCGGAGATAGCGGAGGCAGACTCTACAAGCAGTTTCCCGGGATGTTTCCCAGCCCCGCTATACACATATGGGATGGGTCGAGGAATTGAAGCGGAGAGCCCGGTCCCCGGTCCAAGGCAACCGGAGGTTGCCACGGACCGGGGATGCGCCCAATATAAAAAACCCGACAATCGGACTTTTATTTTTTTGCGGTAGTAAAGCCGTTGCCAATCATCTCCGCAATGGGGACGCCCAGATCATCATGAATGCTGATCCGGTAGACCGCCATGCTCCTGCCTTTGGACAGGCATACGGATGTGGCAATAAGGCGTTTGCCCCTGGTACTTTTCAGATAGGAAATGCTGCAGGACTGGCCTACGGTAATTCCCACATCGGCGCCGCAGACCATATCCAGATTCGAGTGTACCGCAAAGGCTAAATCCGCCAGGGTAAAGATGGCGCCCCCCTGAACCGCCCCGCCGGCATTCCGGTGGACATCGGTAATTTCCATGCTGCATTCAACCAGGTCTTCCCGCACTGTATCGATCACCACCCCCGCGGCTGCAGCCCAGCGGTCGGCAGAAAAAAATGTCCGGAATTTATCTACATTGATATCCAAAAAATCCTCCATACAAGCTTCGCGTTAACAGGTGAAGTCTCAAAATAAAACCTAGCATGGCATTTTTACCCCGTCAATGTTACAATGGGCTATTGTGCAGTTGCAGCCGGTTTTAGTTCAGGAACAACGCCTCAAACTTAACCCCCAGCTTATTCAGTCGATAAAACTGATGGAACTGCCCCTGCTGGACCTGCGGGACCGAATCCAGGAGGAGCTTGAACAGAATCCGGCCCTGGAACTGGTAAAGGACAAGTCCACCGTTTCCCTGGAAGAGATGGTTAAGCCCCACCGGGAGGAAGAGGAGTACTTCGACGCCAGTTCCGATTCGGGCTTTAGCCGCCGTCAGGGAATGGAAGCTTCCGATGAGCGGCAGCGTTTCATCGAAGGAGTCCTGATCCGGCAGGAGACTCTGCAAGAGTACCTTCTTCAACAGCTTCAGCTTGAGTCCATAGACGATGAACTACAGGGGATCTGCGAAACCCTGATTCGGAACCTGGACGATGACGGGTTCCACAAGGAACCGGTGGAAACCCTTTTTAAGACCGCATCCCCCCGCCTGGGAGAGGCCCTGAGCCTGGTTCAGGCCCTGGAACCCCGGGGCACCTGCACGTCCGGCTACCTTGAATCCCTGCGGGTACAGGCAGGCTTTTTGGATGATCCCCCCCCAGGCATCGGGGAAGTCCTGGGGAATCTGGAAGCCCTTTCCGAGGCCCTGAAAAGGGGGACCACCGTAGAAATTGCCAGGAAACTGGGCAAGACGGAGGAGGAGATGCGACTCTGCCTGGACTGTATCCGGAATCTTCACCCCTTTCCGGGCCGGCAATTTGCCTCCGGGGAGGTCCGCTTTGTAATCCCCGATGTCCAGGTAATCCACCGGAACGGGGAACTGATCATCGTGCTGAATGAGGAAGAAATCCCCGTCCTGGGGATCAGCCGGGATTTTCGCAAACTTGCCTCCCGGTCCGACAGGGACAGCCGTGAATTTGTCCAGAAGAATCTTCAGGAAGCCCATAGATTCATCAATTCGATTAGCTACCGGAACCAGACCTTGCTGCGGGTCTCCCAGGCGGTGGTACTGTTCCAGCGGGATTTCTTCATCCGGGGTCCCAAGTACCTGGCCCCCCTTAACCTGCGGGACATTGCCCAGGAACTGGAGATCAACGAGGCCACCGTGTCCCGTACTGCCCGGGGCAAGTACATGCAAACCGAATGGGGCGTCTATGAAATCCGCCGCTTCTTCAGCAATTCCATCAGCGGCGCCAATCCGGCAGGGTCCCGGCATTCCAAGGGGGGCGTCAAAGAGGTGATCCGGGAGATTATCAGCTCCGAAAGGGGGAATCTTTCGGATCAGAAGATCGCGGAACTTCTGGCAAAGCGGGGCATCAACCTGGCCCGGCGGACGGTAACCAAGTACCGGACCGAACTTGCATTGGGATCATCCTACGAGCGCTGACCTACGAGCGTTGACCCTGTCAGGAATAGTCCGACTGTGCTAGTATCAAACGAAGGAGGCTGTTATGAACACTGATATCAAGGCCGTACATTTCACCCTTAGGGACGAGACCAGGGAGTACCTGGACCGGAAGATTGCCCGCATTCACAATGCGGAAAATATGATCGTGGATCTGCTTATCACGCTGACCCATGACAAGGATTTTCAGGCGGAGGCGAAGGTGAATTTCCGCTGGGGTGTCTCCATCCATGTCAAGGAAAATGCCTTTGATATTAACCCGGCCATCGACAAACTTATGGACGTACTTGATCTAAAGATCACCAAAGAAAAGGAAAAAGTTAAGGAAAAGCGATAAAAATACTCTATCGCAAAGCGGCGTATCTTCGGAGGAGCTATGAACTTGTTTTTTATGACGCCGGACCAGGTGGTACAGATGACCCCCCAATGGAAGGGGGAGCGGTTGTCCGACGGCCGTCCCAGGGTGCCGGAATCGATTCTGGAACGAATGCGCCACCTGACCCTGGAAGAAGCCTGGATGCATGCCTGGCGGCTCAAATGGGATTTCCAGACCGAGGCCAACTTCAAGACCACCCACTCTACGGATAAACCCCTGGTAGGCCGGGCCCTTACCATCGAATGTGTCCCCTGGCGGGAAGACCTCGACCTCTACTGCAAAGAAGAAGCCCGCGGTTTTGGCTTTAAGGCTGAGGCAGGCAAAAACGATTACAACAAAGAGGCGGTAACCCGTCTGCAAAAAGACGATGTTATGGTCGTAGACTTCTTCGACAAGGTCCGGTATGGGACCTTCTTCGGGGGGAACCTTTCTACCGCCGTAGCCAGCAGGACCCAGGGCGGCGGAGCGGTAATCTGGGGGGGCATCCGGGACATTGACCAGGTAATCAAGATCCCCAACCTGCAAATCTACTACCGCGGTACCCACCCCACCCCCATCCGGGACTATGTGATGACCGGCTACAACCGGCCCACCCGCATCGGTGAGGCCACCTGTATGCCCGGCGATATCGTGTTTGGCAGCGCCGGGGGCGTCTGCTTTGTGCCGGCCCAGTTTGCAGAAGAGGCGGTCGACGCCGCGGAAAAATCCCACGTCATCGACATCTTCGGGTTCCAGCGCCTCAAGGAGCGGAAATACACTGCCTCGGAAATTGACCAGAGCCCCTGGCCCAAAAACATCTGGGAAGATTTTCTGGGCTGGTTCAAAACCGACGGCGAAGCCCAAAAATACGGGTACTTGAACTGGGATAACGATCCCCGCAGCGGCGCTACCTGAACAGTTCTTCGGTAACAAAACCACAGGCCCGGCCCGCGGTTTTTAAGTCAGAGGTCCGGGGAACCGGACTATCTTAATCTCAAGGAGAGGTACCATGAGCAGCAGTGAAACAACCTTCGCCAAGTACAACCAGGAGGCGAACCAAAATATCCTGGACCTGTTAAACAAGCTTTCCAACGATGAACGGGAGAAGGATCGGGGCTCCTATTACCACAGCCTGTCCGGCCTGGTCCGCCATATCGGCGGCGGCTCCCTGTTCTTTGCCGGCCTTCTCCGCGGCGCCCTCGGCTCCGCGGCGGCAGCCAGGCCCCTGGCCGCCCTGGATGGGATCAGCTTTCCCGAGGGGCCCCTAAGCGAAGCCCAGTGGAAGAAGGCAGCCGCGGACTTCAAGACCGTGGACCAGGCCCTGGTGGATTTTGCCGGCGCCCTGACCAGCGCCGATCTTGCCGCCCCGGTAAAACTCGATTGGTACGGCGGGAACCCCGCGGATGTACCCCTGTCCTTCATGTTTTACCAGCTTACCGTTCACAACACCCACCACCGCGGGCAGGTGTCCCAGGTCCTCGATGAGCTCAAAATCGACAATGACTATTCGGGGATCAACGTAGCCTTCCGGTAATTCATAAGGGGGGGCCTGCTACCACGGACAATCCGCCCGTAGCCGGGTCAAGGGGGCCAAAAATACTGCGTATTTGAATACTTCGTATTTTGGCCCCCTTGACTTCCGCCTGTATCCTGGCCCCCCCTCGCTCCACAAAAACCCCTGCCTTTCCCGTATACAGTCACCCCGCAAGGGGTTTTTGTTCCGCTACCCCCCAAAACAAAACCGCAAAGCGGTTTTGGGCCAATCCCATCGGGATTGGCTTCCGCGCAAGGGATTGGAGGGGCGGGGCTGTCCAATGGGACAGCCCCGTTCCCGAAGCGTGGCAGCCGGGAGGCTGCCTGAGCGGAGGGAAGGGAGCGTGGCAGCCACAGGCGGCCTTGGCGGAACCCCGCCAAGCCCGGTTTCTGGCGCTGCCCCTTCGGCACCCCTGGAGGGGCAGCACCAGAAATGCGCCCAAATTTTTTAAAAAATCTTCGCAATGTTTAATTTCTGTCAGGTTCTGATACTCAGTTCCCCCAGGGCGCCGAATCCCCGTTCCGCCATGTAGGCCGCAATGCCGTCTATAATCTCCGTCATGGCCCGGGGGTTGGCAAAGGTGGCGGACCCTACCTGAACAGCAGCGGCCCCGGCTAAAAGAAATTCCAGGGCGTCCTCCGTGCAGACAATGCCCCCGATGCCCACAATGGGAACCGCCGGCCCGGAAGCTCCGGGGACCCGCAGGGCTTCCCAGAGTTCCCAGACCATACGCAGGGCCAGGGGCCGGATGGCGGGACCGGAAAGGCCGGCGCTGATATTGTCAAAAACAGGCCGGCGGCTGTGAATATCAACGGCCAGGGCCTTAAAGGTGTTCACCAGGGAAAGGGCGTCGGCCCCCGCATTGACACAGGCACGGGCCACCGCCGCAAGATCCGGGGCATTGGGAGAAAGTTTTACCATCAGCGGCTTATCGGGGGCCGCCCCGCGAACCCGGCTGGTTACCAGGGCGGCGGCCTCCGCCTCCAGGCCAAAGGCCATGCCCCCGGCCTTTACGTTGGGGCAGGAGATGTTGAGTTCAATCATGTCGATGGCTGTACGGTTAAGGAGGGCGGCCCCTTCGGTGTACTCTTCAACCGTAGAACCGGAAAGATTGGCAATGACCACCGGACCCAGGCTGCGGAGGGCGGGGAGTTCCTTCTCGATAAAGGCCGGGATACCGGGGTTTTCCAGGCCGATGGAATTCATAAGCCCCCCGGGGCTTTCGTGGAGCCGGACCCCGCTGTTCCCCGGCCGGGGATAGAGGGTAAGCCCCTTGGTACAGATGCCGCCGAGCCGGGCAATATCCAGCAGTCCCGCATATTCCCTGCCGTATCCAAAGGTCCCCGATGCGGCAATTACAGGATTTTTGAAAGAGACCCCCGCAATATCGACCGAAAGATCCCGGGCGGGGGCGGATGGGGGCGGCGCTCCGCCCGGCAGATCCGCGGAGGGGCCCGTCAAAAGACGGCCTCCGCCGGAAAGATGGGGCCATCGGCGCAGACCCGCCGGTTTCCCCCGGTCGTCTGCACTGTGCAGCCCAGACAGGCCCCTGTGCCGCAGGCCATGAAATTCTCCATGCTGACATAACAGGGAACCCCCGCGGCCCTGCACTGATCCGCCACTGCCCGGAGCATGGGCAGGGGACCACAGGCACATACCAGGGGACGGCCCCGGTAGTCCACAAATTCCGGTATCCGGCCTTTACGCCCCCCGGTCCCATCCTCGCTGGCGATCACCAGGGTATCCGCCTTCTCCCGCAGGGTTTCCAGCCCAAAAGATCCGGACTTGAAACCCGCGTATAAATCAAAACCACCGCCCAACTCGTCTCCCAGGGCCGACAGGGGGGCAATGCCAACACCCCCGCCCACCAGAGCCGGGGGCTTTACCCGGCCCCCTTCCGCCCCATCCAGTCCATCCACTCCATCCGCCGGGACAATGCCCCGGTCCCCTGCCCGGCCGCGGAATCCCGGCAAAAAAAATTCCCCCCAGCGGTTTCCCAGGGGCCCGGTCAGGGCCGCCATTTCCCCCGCCCCCAGTTGGCCAAGTTCCGCGGTTCCCCCGCCCTTCCTCAGCACCAGAAAACTAAGCCGTCGCGAAGCCTCATCCCAGCGGTAAACGCTGAGCGGCCGGGGAAGAAAAAAAGCCCCCCTCCGGGGCTTGAGCATGAAAAACTGCCCCGCACCGGGGGCCGGGCCGGGCCATTCGAAGTCCAGACGAAAAACAGCGTCGCCCACATCGACCCTGGCAAGCAGGGGACAGACCAGACAGCACCGGGGAGAAGAACTCATGGGCCCAATGTAGTGAAAAGCCCAAGACCAGGCAAGCAGTAATGCTCAGTTTATCCGGCAAAAAGCGAAAGGACGCCATAGACTATAGGCTAAACCTGACCCACGGAACAGCGTGTACCCGCGGGGAGGTCCGCGGCGGTCCGGATGGCATCCCGCATCACCATGACGGCCCGGCGGGCCGCTTCCGCTGCAAAGCGGTTATCCGCCCCGCAATCCGGCCCCTCGCAGGTCCTGCCGGCGGCCTTATATTCATCCATCCAGGCCCGCAGAATGGATCGGGAGGCGTTCACCACCCCTCCGTTGCCTTCCCGCAGCAGCAATGCGGCATCGTCCGCCGCCCCGCCCTGGGCGCCGTAACCGGGGATAAGGAAAAAAAGCCCGCCGTAACGGGCACGGATTGCCGCGGCTTCTTCCTGCCCGGCGGAGCCCGGGTCCATCCCCACCACCGCCCCAAAGGCGCCGTAACCGTGAACACCCATGCAGCCTTCCGCCAAGGCACTGAGCTTGTTCCCCACCGCGTCATAAAGCCGGGGGGAGAGCCCTCCCCCTTCGGCCGGGCCGGAGCAGGCCGGAGCAGGGGGGCCCGCCTCCCCCGCCTCCTTCCCTGCCGGGCCGGCCTCTTTCAACTCAAGGTACTCGAAGTCCCGCATTCCCCTGTTGCTGGTCCGCATCAGCACAAAGGCGCCCTTCCCCGCGGTTCCGGCATAGACAATCCAGGGTTCTATGGAATCCATCCCCATATAAGGGGAAAGGGTAACAAAATCCGCCTCAAAGTCCCCTTCAAAATGGGCCCGGGCATAGCGCCGGGCCGTATCGGCAATATCGCCCCGCTTAATATCGGCAATGACCAGGGCGCCCCGGCCGCGGATATAGCGCAGGGTTTCCGCGTAGACTCTAAGCCCCTCAAGACCCGCCGCCTCATAATAGGCAATCTGCACCTTGTAACAGGCCGCCGCGTCGATGGTGGCGTCTATCAGGGCCTTGTTAAAGGCCAGCACTGCCTGGGTATCGGACTTGGCACGCTCCCGGGGCGGCACATATTCTGCCGCGGTATCAAGGCCCACACAGACATGACCCCGTTCCGCCACCGCCTCGTACAGCTTATCCATGTTATACACCGGATCCTCCAGTTCAACAAAATTACTATCCGCCGTCCCGGCAGCCTGTCAGCGGAAGTCCCCCGCAGACTTAATCTCATCACAATACTCACAGCGGTAAGTCCGCTGTTGGGGGTTCTCCAGATGGAAAATATGGGGAACATAGCGTTCCGTAGAGGTGATACACCGGGGGTTTTTGCAGATCAACACATTTTCTACCCGTTCGGGAAGTTTAAGCTTAATCTTCCTGGTGATCGTTTCATTTTCAATAATGTTTACCGTGATATTTGGATCGATAAGGCCCAGGATGTCAAAATTAATGCTGATGGTATTATCGATCTTGATAATGTCCTTTTTCTTCATCTCCCTGGAATTGGCGTTCATCACAAAAGCTACTCCGAAAGAAGCCTTGTCCAAACCCAGCCAGTTAAATATTTTGATTCCCTGCCCCGCCTTAATATGATCGATAACAATGCCGTTTCTTATCTGATCTATGTTAAGCATGATCTACCCCCAGTACACCGGAAATTAAGGCCATTCTGACATACATGCCGTACCTGGCCTGCTTAAAATAGGCCGCCCGGGGATCGGCATCCACCTCGATAGATATTTCATTAACCCGGGGCAGAGGGTGCAGAATGATAAGTTTCTCCCTGGCCCCTTCAAGTTTATCGGGGCTCAGCACATAGGTATCCTTAAGGCGGATATAATCCTCCTCGTTAAAGAAGCGTTCCCGCTGCACCCTGGTCATATACAAGACATCCAGATCGGGCATGGCCTCTTCAAAATCTGCGGTCTCCCGGTAGGGGATACCCTGCCGTTCCAGGAGCCGGGTGATGTACTCGGGGACCTTAAGCTCGTTGGGGGAGATAAAAATCATGTTGAGGTTTTTATAACGGGCCAGGGCCTTTGCCAGGGAATGAACCGTGCGGCCGAATTTCAGGTCCCCGCAAAATCCCACAGTCAGCCCCTGTACCGTCTCCTTAAGATTCATGCCCGCCCCCCGCAGGCGCTTGATAGTCAAAAGGTCCGTCAGGGTTTGGGTTGGGTGATGGTGGCCCCCGTCCCCGGCATTGATTACCGGCACATCGGCATAACGGGAAGCCAGAAGGGCCGCCCCCTCCTTGGGGTTCCGCATGACGATAAGGTCCGCATAACAGGCCACGGTCCGTACCGTGTCCGCCAGACTCTCCCCCTTGGCAGCGGAACTGGATCCCGGTTCCGCAAAACCCAGGCAGCTCCCCCCCAGCCGCAGCATCGCCGCCTCAAAAGAAAGGCGGGTCCGGGTACTGGGTTCAAAGAAAATGGCAGCCAAAACCTTTCCCCGGCAGCTCTCCCGGAGGAAAGTCCCATCCTCCTCGATCCGCTCCGCCAGATTAAAAAGATCCTCCATCTCATCAAGGGTAAAATCCCCCGGTTCCACCAGAGATCGGCCTTTGAGCATCGTTCCTCCTTGGGCACAAAAAAAAGCCGCCCAAAGGCGGCTTTCCTAAAAAATATCACATACACGGGCCAATTTCAAAACCCGGTTCACGCTATACCTGAATGAAACTTGCGGCGTAACCATCCTGAATACCATAACAAGAAAACACAAAATGTTCAAGAGGCCCAAAAGGTGTCAGTCACCTTTTTAGAAGGGGGGGCCTGCTACCACGACCAATCCGCCCGTAGCCGGCTCAAGGGCTGCCGCCCTTGAGCTTCCGCTTTTCCTCTGGCCCCCCCTTGGCTTCAGCCTTGCCGCCTTATGTGTGGAGTTTTGCTTCGCAAAACTCCTAAAAGCATTGCTGCGTCAGCGGCAATGCTTACGCCCACCCCCCAATCGGCCCAGGCCGTAAAAGCTCCGGTCCGGCAGCACAATGGTGCCTGGCACCATAGGCGTTTACTCTACCTGTAGGGTGTTTCAATTTATGGACACACTGCCTATAGCGTCTTTTTGCCCTTAACTGCCCCAAAATGCGTTATCCTGTAGGGATACATAAAATTTCCGATTTTTGTGTCTGGGGAGCGTTAAAGGGTTTCTTTCCCAATAAAGCGGGGGTTTGGGGGGTTCTATCGGGGTTTCTTGCCCTTATGGGCGGGTTGTTCCCCTTCCTGCCGGTTTTGGACCTCAAAAAGCGATTTTACTTGTAATAATATGTAATCCCTGAAAAGCGGGTTAAGTTTATTAAAAATCTCAAAAAGTTGATTTAGTTGAATATCCATAAGGTTATTGCTAAACATTTCCCCCTTGCCAGTTGTCAAATACTCCCTTGAAACCCCATATTGAGAGCATAACAAGGCGATAATCCTATCGTTTATAGGACGACATCCCTGCTCGATATTGGCATAGTAAGACTGACTGACAAAAATGCCCTTGCTAATCGCCTTTTGGGTCAATCCCAACGCGTTTCTAACCGCTAAAATCCTATCCTGTATGGTATTCCCCATAATCCGCCCTATATCGCATAGCATACCTTGAAAAAGAGAGAATAGGCAAGGTTTCAAAAAGGCGTAAAACCTACTTGACAAGTATGCAATGAAGTTATATTTTATCTCTAAGCATATTTTAAGGGTAAGGTAATGACAAAGAAAGTCAATGTAAAACCCACTGATTTTAGTAAGTATTTTAAGGGATTAGACCTTAAAAAGCGGATTAGCGTAATGGAAACGGCAAAGACCCTTCTGGACTTACAAGAAGGAAACGAAACTTTACTTGCCGATGTTCCGCCTATGGAAGCGGAAAAGAAAGAGAAAGCATAGGCGGTTGTATTTTGGTAAATACAGGAGCGTATGCCCCTGTAAAAATATGCAAGGAGTTAGAAAAATGAAAAAGGGATTTTTGGGGTTAATCGGCGTTCTTTTGGTTTTCTCTTTCTTTTTTATGGGGTGTGATCCAGATCCAAAAGAGGAAACGGCAAAATTTGAAGGGACCTGGCGGAATCAGGGTACAGGTGGTGATGAATCTTGGGATTTAAATTATACCTTTACCGGTAATGTTTTTGTGTTTCGTGATGGAATCACCGGCAACGAATTTTCAGGTGATTTTACCTATACTACAACAACTATTACTTTTAATAAAAGTGATGGCACATCCTGGACGCAGAAGTATATCCTTGAAGGCAATACTTTAACTCTTGATCCCGATGGGGAAACAGATTATTTGAAGGGAGTTTTCATCAAGCAATAAATCCTTTTCAAAATGGCAACGCACCGGCGCCTGGCGCCATAGGCGTTTACCAGGGTTGTATGCCTGAAAAAACAGTGGGGGTAGCGGAATAGACCGCAGGGCCGGGCCCGAAGGGTCCGGCACGAGGACTATGGAGCGAGGGGGAGCCGCCCGCCAAAAGGTTTTTCATAGCTCAGAACTTTTTGGTACACTGAAACAGCGGCGCTCCCCCTTATTAACTTGTTGACAGTGCAAAACCAAATGCAGAACCCCTGCCCGGCGGGGGCCTTGACCTTTCCCCGGCCCCGCGCTAGACCTATGGTTAGATTTTCAGGGCAGGGTGAGCCGGCGGGCCTTACGGGTCTCCGGCAATTCCCCACCGGCGGTAGAGCCCGCGAGTCCGGTCCCGTACAGGGCAGGATTGAACCGGTGAGATTCCGGTGCCGACGGTACAGTCCGGACGGAAGAAAATGACGACCGCGCAGGCGATCTTAAATTTCCGAAGCTAAAGCCCTTGGGGAGTAATCCCCGGGGGCTTTTTTTATGACCGCGGGTTTGCGGCAAGGAGGTACAAATGAAAAAAGCAATTTTGACGGCGCTGGCGGTTCTTCTGGCGGCCCGGGTTTTTGCGGTGGGAAACCGGGAACAGGGCGCCGGGGAAGCAGACCGGTTTTCCGTACTGGTCTACATTACCGGTGTGGTGGCGGGCAGCCCGCCATACGAACTTCTGGTGGAGGGGGCCGAGGCCTTTGCCGCGTCCCATGCCAACGCCGCAATCAAGGTTTACGAAGCGGGTTTTAACCAGGCGGAATGGGAGGAGCAGCTTACCTCCCTGGTGGCGGGGGGTGAATACGATCTGGTCCTCGGATCCAACCCGTCGCTGCCGGAGATCTGCGCAAACGTGGGGGAAAAATTCCCCGGACAAAAATTCATCATTACCGATGCGGAGCTTCAGGGCAATCCACAGATCAGCACCTACCTTTACAATCAATACGAACAGTCCTTCTACCTTGGCTACTTAGCGGGGCTGGTAACTACCAGTTCCATGCCCTATGCAAACGGGGAGAAAAAAATCGGCTTTATCGCCGCCCAGGAGTACCCCATACTCAACAAACACATCGTTCCCGGTTTTTTGGATGGGGCCCGCCGGGCGGACCCGGCGATTGAACTGGACTTCCGTGTTATCGGCAACTGGTTTGATGCCAACAAGGCCGCGGAACTTGCGGGCAGTATGATCGATGCCGGCGTGGATGTGTTTGCCTCCATCGCAGGGGGCGCCGCGCAGGGGCTGATCCGCAGCGCCAGCGGACGGGGGGCCTATGTGGTGTGGCATAACACCAATGAATACAAACAGGCGCCGGGATTCATCGTGGGCTGCGGTTTCATGGGACAGAAAAAACTGACCGAAGAAATTCTTGCCGATGCCCTTGCGGGGACGATCAGTTACGGGACCTCCCATACCGTCGGCATTAAGGAGGGGTATCTGGATTTTATTGCCGATGATCCCGATTACACCGCCTCCCTCCCCCAGGATATCCGCGACCGATTCGAAACTTTTATGAACGACATACGCGCCGGACGGATTAGTTATACTGTGCCCTCCCTGCACTGATCCGGCGCAGTACAGCAGACGGCGTCCGGGAGGACGAAGGACGTAAGGACGGCGGACGTAAGGACGATAATACAGTGGAATTCCCCGGTACAGCGGAACCGCGCAGGGCTGCAGAACAGTATGCAGTAAAACTGCACAATATTACCAAGATCTACCCCGGCACAGTCCGCCGTGTAAACGACCGGATCAACCTGGAATTGAAGCAGGCGGAAATTCTCTGCCTGGCCGGGGAAAACGGGGCGGGGAAGACCACATTGATGAAGATTCTCTGCGGGGTGGAACAGCCCACGGAGGGGGAAATTTTCATCCGGGGGAACCAGACAAAGATCCCCAGTCCCCTGGCGGCGAACCGGCTGGGAATCGGCATGGTCTACCAGCACTTTATGCTTTTCCCCGAATTAACCGTGGCGCAGAATGTTGTCATGGGCATTGAACCCAGAATATGGGGGATCTTCTACAACCACCGGGAGGCCCGGGATCAGGTCGATGCCTTTATCGGAACCCACCATTTTGCACTCGAAGGAAGCAGGCGGGTAAAGGACCTGACGGTGGGACAGAAACAGCAGGTGGAGATTCTCAAGCTCCTCTACCGGAATGCGGATATCCTTGTCTTCGATGAGCCCACAGCGGTACTGACCCGGCAGGAAACAGTATCCCTGTTTGCAACCCTGCGGACGCTGAAGGCCGCGGGAAAATCGATCATCCTTATTACCCATAAATTGCCGGAGATTAAAGAAATATCGGACCGGGTAGCGGTGATGCGCCGGGGCGTCCTGGCGGGATTACAGGATACCGCCGAAACCGATATAAAGACCATCTCCCGGATGATGATCGGGGAAGATGAGGAGGGCGCCCCATCCCCTGTCCCCGCCCCGTCCCCTGCATCGTCTCCGGCCCTGGCCCCCACCCCTGCTCCGGTCCCTGCTCCGGTCCCTGCTCCGGTCCCCGCCTCTGCCCTGGTCCCCGCTCCGCCGGCAGGCGGAGTACCGGGGGAACCAATACTCCGCTTTGACAATGTAACAGTACGGCGCCGGGGTCAGAAGCAGCCCCTTCTGGACCATCTAAGCTTCACGGTACACCGGGGGGAGATCCTTGGTTTTGCCGGGGTGGGGGGCAACGGCCTGGGGGTCCTCGAAGCCCTGCTGGGGGGCTTTCTACCCCTAAAATCGGGCCCAAAACCAAGCCAGAATTCAAGCCCAAACCCGGATCCCAATTCGGGCCTGAGTTCAGGAAGGATCTACCACCAGGGAAGGGACATCTCCCGGTTCCGCACATCCGCACTGCGCCGGGAAGGTCTGGCCTACGTGCCCGCCGACCGCCTGCGGGTGGGAAGCGCGCCGGGAGTAAGCGTGTGGGAAAACCTGATCCTGAACCGCCGCCGGGAATTTAGCCCCCATCTGCTCTTTGACAAAAAGAAGGCCCGCGGCTTTACGGAGGACCTGATCCGGCGTTTCAACATTTCAGGCAGTGAAGATCAGAACCTGGGGACCCTTTCCGGGGGTAATATCCAAAAGCTGATCCTGGCCAGGGAGATTGACCAGTTCCGGGATTACATCGTGTTTTCCGAACCCGCCTGGGGACTGGACATCAGCGCCGGCGCCTCCGTGTACAGCGAAATACGACGGCTTCGGAACCTGGGCGCGGCAGTATTGCTCATCTCCACCAATCTGGACGAGATACTCTCCCTGGCGGACAGGATTATCGTGTTGTACCGGGGTTCCGCAGCGGCAGAGCTGCGGAACCCCGGCAGTATTCCCGACATCAAAGAAAAAATAGGCGCATACATGCTGGGAGGAAAAATATGAGCAACCGCCAAAATGATCTGGGGGGCTGGCGCACCGGACACCCCTCATCGGAACCGGGGGGCCGCCGGGGGCCGCCGGGGACTGCCCGGGCCAATACCGCGGAAACCATCCCCAGCCTGCGGAGCCCCGATATTCCCCTGCAGCCAAACCTCTCTGCCATTGCCGGTACGATCCTCGTCCTGGCCATTTCCCTTGCCCTGGCGGTTGTCCTGGCCTTTCTGTTCAGCAGGAACCCCGGCAGAACCCTGTGGTTCTTCTTCCTGGGTCCCCTGCAGAATCGCTACCAGTTCGGCAACATGCTCAACGGGGCCGTCCCCCTGATCTTCGGCGGTCTGGGAGTCTCCATCGCCATGAAGGCGAATAACTTCAACCTTGGAGGCGAAGGACAAGTCTACACCGGGGCCTTTGTCGCCACCATTACCGCACTAGCCCTGAGGCCCCTGGGATGGCCCGGGGCGGTCCTGGGCCTCCTGGCGGGATCAGCCTGCTCCGGCGCCGCGGCCTGGGTCTCCGGTTTTTGCCGGGCCAGGTGGAACACCAGCGAATTGATCACCAGCTTTCTTATCTCCGGTTCCCTCATCCTGATCGTCAACCACCTGGTTACCGGCCCCTTCATGGACCAGGGAACGAATCTTCTTTCCACAGAAAAAATACCGGAATCTTTCCGGCTTCCCCCAATCCTCCCCCCCTCAAATTTAAGCGCCGATCTTTACCTTGCCCTGGGCGCAGTATTTCTGGTTTCGGTGTTTTTATTTCAGACCAGAACGGGCTACGAAATCCGCATGACCGGCAGTAATGAACTTTTTGCCCGCTATGGCGGCATAGACACCGGGCGAATCGCCATGCTCGCCATGTTCCTCAGCGGGGCCCTCTACGGCCTGGCCGGGGGCCTTTCGGTCTACGGAACTTACCACGCCACCATAAAAGAATTTTCCTCCGGCATAGGCTGGAACGGCCTGGCAGCGGCCCTTGTCGCGCGGTTCCGCCCCGCCCTCATCATCCCCGCGGCGATCTTCTTTGCCTGGATCAGCGCCGGCGCGCGGATGGCCATGCAGTTTTCCGATGTTACCCTGGAAATAGCCTCCATCGTGCAGGGCCTCATCCTGCTCCTCGCCACAAGCCAGGTACTGTTGAACCTGTTCAAAAGGAGGCCCCGGTGAACTTCCCCCTGCTGCACAGCGCAGTAACCATCATGACCCCCATCCTCTTTGCCGGCATCGGGGGCCTCTTTACCGAATTATCGGGAATGCTCAACATCGCCCTGGAAGGACTCCTCCTGACCGGGGCCTTTGCAGCGGCGGCGGGGGCCTATTACACCGGGAGCATGGCGGCAGGAATCGCCGCGGGAATCCTCAGTTCCCTCGTACTGTCCTGCATCCTGGGCCTCGTAATTCTGCGGCTCCGTTCCAACGTGTTTATCGCAGGACTCGCAGTAAACCTGCTTGCCGGCGGGCTTTCGGTCGTTTTGTCGTTCCACCTTTTCGGCAAACGGGGAGTAGTAAACCTGCCGTCCCTGTCCCCGCTGCCCACATTGCAGCTTACCTCAATTCCGGTCCTGTCCGATCTTTTTTCGAATCACAACCCCTATATGTACGCTTCCCTGCTGACCCTCGCCCTAAGCGCCCTGATCCTTTACCAGACCCCCTTTGGTTTCCGGCTGCGTTCCTGCGCCGATCATGCCGGCGCCCTGGTCTCCCTGGGCATCAACCCCGACAGCTACCGCTTAAGTGCCTACCTTATCTCCGGCCTCTGCTGCGGCATCGGCGGCTCTTCCCTCTCCCTGGGACTTGGAGCCTTCGTCCCCAACATCTCCTCCGGCAAAGGCTGGGTCGCCCTGGTAGTAATCTTCCTGGGAAACCGCAAGCCCCTGGGACTCCTGGGAGCCGCCTTTATATTCGGCCTCGCGGAAGCCTTTTCCAACTACGCCCAGGGAATCTTCCACATCGGCACAGACTTTATCCTTGCCATCCCCAACATCTTCACCCTCCTTGCGATGATCGGCATCTCCGTATACACCGGCAGACAAAAACAAAACACCGCACCCTAACAGACAGCCATCATCCAAATTGTAGTTTTTATATTTAGGGCGCATCCGGCTGCTTACGCAGCCGGACCGGGCTATCCGCTTCAATTCCTCGACCCATCCCATACGTGTATAGCGGGGCTGGGAAAAATCCCGGGAAAATGCTTGTAGAATCTGCCTCCGCTATCTTCGATACGCTCCGGCAGGGAATTCCAAATATTTTCCCGGTCTCTTCCCCAGCCCCGCTGTACACCTATAGGCGGGTCTTTACAGAGGAGGAGGTAGAGGACGGCTAATGGCTGGGGGGGTCTGCGGTATTTCCGCTTCTATCCCTTGCGCGGGCCCAAAATCGCCCTCCATGGCGATTTTGGGCCTTGGGGTTTTGCTTCGCAAAACCCGGGGAATTATTGACACCGGCATCCATGCCGGCCGAATGACCTGGTCATTTGACCATGCCATTCGGCCTTCTTAGAAAAATATCGCTGTCTTTAAAGTTATCGCGTGGTTCACAGCGGCGTTTTTTCCAACCAGAGGTATGACGTAATCAATACCCACCTCCACCGGGACAGATGTATGCGTCATCCGCAGTGTTACTGCAGGGCGCAGGGACAAAACATAGGAATCCCTCCCGTTTGCAGCTCCGTCAACCTTTTGTTCCGGGCTAAGGGTAAAATTAACCGGAAGCCCGATGGCAAGATTCATTCCATAGGGAATGTCAATGTTAAAATTTGGCTCCGCTTCCAGGGTTAAATCCCATCCGTGATT
>JAISFT010000266.1 GCA_031263435.1 Treponema sp.
GGCGGGGCATAGCCCCCGGGGAAACGCTTGTAGAGCCTGCCTCCGCTATTTTCAATACGCTCCGGCAGGGAAGTCCAAATGTTTCTCCGGGGGCTATGCCCCGCCGCCGCCCTACCTAAGCTCGTCTGGTTCAACCGGCCCTTATACCAAGACAAACGGCGCCTGTCCTGTTCCGCGAGGGGGAAGAAATGTCTGTGAGCAGGAGATATGCGAGGTATCGCGAGGACGCTTATTTGAGGTGGGGATCTTTATACAAAAGTAAACGCCGATACCCTGGGGTCTAAACTAAAAAAAGGCGGTAACCTGGGTTACCGCCTTTTATCAAGGAGGGCCGAAACGGGTTCCGCCTCTAAAACAGATCTTACCAGGAATCCGGCATATCATCGGGGTCCCGGTTGCTTTCGGTAAACAGGTCTGTCACCGCCCGCATGTCGTCAAAGTAGACGTAATAGCTGCCGTAGGCCTCCCAGGGATCGGCCTTGATCATCAGGCCGGTAACCATGATCCCCATGCTGTTGAAGTAGTGGTAATCCCGCTGAACAACACCGTTCTTGCCATCATCGGCCGCGGGAGGAATCGCCACGGTCAGCTTCTTCCAGCCCGGA
Source organism: Treponema sp. (assembly GCA_031263435.1). The sequence continues at coordinate 606 of JAISFT010000266.1, forward strand.
AAATCCAGCCTGCCGACAAAAAGTTCAAAATCGCGGCCCAGGAAGTCCCGAATCAGCAGGTACAAATCGTGCCTGAAGTTCCTGCCCGCCACCCACAGGGATATGGTCTTCGTGATCCCCTCTATCGGGATGGGCCGCTGGGGCCGGAAGTATATCGAAGTATAGCCCCGGCGCAGGAAATCGATCCGGGTGCCAAGAACATATCTTTCGGGTATCTGGAACTGTTCTTCATCTTCCAGGGGGACCTTTGCGGCGGGAGCACCGGCAAAGAGCCGGCTTGTACTATAACCGTCATCCGGGGAGATGTGGGAAGTCCAGTACCCTTCCATTTCAAATTTATCAACGGAAACTTCTTTCAATTCCAGACCCTGGTTGGGGGTATTTACGCCGATTTCCGCAGGATTGGTCGCGCCAATCTCATTTTGAGCGAACAGCGACACGGCACAGAAAAAAACCAAAACGGACAGAACAATACGTTTCATTACAGGGCCTCCTTAGTTACTCGCCGCGGACCAGAGATCCTGTACATGGCTGGGATCCGCCAGATCATCACCATCATAGAAGGTCTCAAAGGTATCGGTCAGCACCTTGAATTGATCCACATACACATAAAAATCGCCCGTTGATTCGGCAGGCCGGGTCCAGATCCGGAATTTTACAAAGTGAAGACCCGCATAATTGGGCAGGACCCGCTTGGACTGCCTGATATGATCGGGAACACGCACCCGTAGATTCCGCCAGCCCTTGTAGGAAAGATCCCCCATCGACAGCACATGAACAACACCCTGGTAATCCCGAACATAGGCTTCCAGGTAAATATTGTGGTTGGCGCCCCAGACCCAGGCGTCCAGATACTGGACCCGGCCCGGAAGGGGAATTTCAAAGGGCGCCTCTTCTCCGTCAGCATTGGCGGCTACCGGATAAATATCCACCCAGTTGTAGCCGGGACGCAGGAAATTGCCCAGGATTCCGAGGGCCTTGTAGTCATTGCCCTGGCGGTTAGCCCCAAACAGGGCCTGGGGCCAGGCGGAAACATAGTTGATCCTGGGATAACCTTCGGCTGCGAATCTATTCCCCATGATTTGCCAGGAATAGTCATAGGAATTAAGCCTTCCCCCGACAAGCCATTCGTGGGCGGTACTTCCGTCAAAAGATTCTATGATAAAAGCTTCGGAACTAACGGTAAGATCATCGGAAAACCCTGAGATACCCGCCCCACACACCAGAAGAATAAGACAAATAACCTTGAAACAGCCCTGTTTCATCCAATTACTCCTTTCCACTCTGTTCTATCCGCAGACCGGGTTTTAAGGGAAACTCCCCCGTCCAGGAAACGGTACAACCGTGAACATCGAAGATCATTATAGTTCTTATCGGTAGTTTTGTCAAATTCGCCAGAACAATCTACCAGGAAAAACCCGGAGGGGCCGGTGAGTCGAAGGCCTTTTTCAGCCTTTCCCGCAGCTCCCGATCCCCTATTCTGCCCCGGGGAATGCGGAACCTGGCGGGGATGGACCGGTAAGGTGAATCTCCCCCTCCGGGGGGAGTACGAAGGGCCTGATATGCCAGGGCCCAGGGGGAATCATCGCCGATTACCTTGACCCTGGAGGGGCTAAGGGCGGAATCCATCCAGGAGTAGAGCAGGGAGGGGATCCCGATATCCTGGCCAAGGTAGGCCTCCGCAGGGCCCCCCAGAACCACACAACGAACCTGTTCCCAGGATGGATAAGCCGAGGAGGGGGTCAGGTAAACGGGGACCAGGTTTTCATTTTCCGCCCGCAGGCCCGCAAGAAAAGCTTCCCGGTGTACCGGGAAATTCCAGCCCTCCTGAAAAACCAGCACGATTCCGCCTGTTTCCCCCGCCAGCAGCGCGGCGCAGCGGCCCGCCCGCCAGGAATTGAGGGGGGCATCGGGAAACACCAGGTCCAGCCCCCCGCCGCCGGGGTCCCCAAGATTCAGAACGCCGGAAGAATCAGGGTCCCCCCCGACAAGGGTAACACGGACATCCGGCCGCTGCCGGGCGTACTGCTCCAGACCCCGTAAATAGCGGGAATGACCCAGGACTGCCCAGGGGCGCGTCTCCTTTTCCTCGATGGCGAAGACCAGGGCCTCGGGGTCGGCGTTTTCCACTATGGTAACCCGTTCCACCCGCCGGAAAAGCCGCAGGGAAAGGCCGGTCTG
>JAISFT010000269.1 GCA_031263435.1 Treponema sp.
CAAAAACCTGAAGGCGAAAAACGGCAGGGATGCCGAACCAAAACGCTTGAGCGTTTTGGTTTTCGGAGTTTGGGGCGAAGCCCCAAACTCCCAAGGCCAAATGGCTTCGCCATTTGGCCCGCGCAAGGGATAGAAGCGGAAATACCGCAGACCCCCCCAGCCATTAGCCGTCCTATACCTCCTCCGTTGTGGCGACCCGCCTATAGGTGTACAGCGGGGCTGGGGAAAAGACCGGGAAAATATTTGGAATTCCCTGCCGTCGGCTTTTAGCCGTCGCGTATTGAAAATAGCGGAGGCAGACTCTACAAGCATTTTCCCGGGATTTTTCCCAGCCCCGCTGAGAGTCCGCAGGACCACGTATGGGATGGGTCGAGGAATTGTAGCGGATAGCCCGGTCCGCCGCCCAAGCGGGCGGCGGATGCGCCCAAAATATAAGATCCACAGGTAAGGCCCGTCAGACTTGGCGGGGCGGCCGCACTTTTTTTATTTTTTTTCCGAAAAACCCAAGCGCCATGCACGGCCGACCCTATATATAGGTGGAGGCAGCTATGACAAGGATCGTGCTTTTCCTCGTCAGCCTGACGGCCTTCCTGCCCTGGACATCCTGCGGCGGGGAAAGCAAGGCGATAAGGGAATACGGGGAGATCAGGGACGGGGAACTCCGGGGGGAGGCTTTAATCGCGGCCCTGGAGGACTTCGAGGTCCGCTATCCGGGCCATTTCGATTCCAAGGTGGATCTGGGGATCTACTACCTTGCCAGGGGGGAGGAAGGCAGGGCCAGGGATTATCTGCGCCGGGCGGAGATAATTGCGGAACGGACGCCGGGGGCGGGGGCGGGGGAAAAATCGCGGGCGGGGAACAGCGATCCCCTCCCCGTCATGTATGGGGCCCTGGGGCAGATCTACCTGAACCAGCAGGACTACCGCCGGGCCCTGGACTATGCCGAAAAGGCAATCGGGTATGCCGGGGACGACGCGGGGATCTACCGTTCCCTTAAGGCCCATATCCTTATCGCCCAACAGGAATATGCCGGGGCCCTTGAGATCTTTGACGGGCTTTTTGCCGCGGGCGAACCGGGAGAACCGGACGGACTGGGCAAACAGGGAGAAACGGGTGGATTTGCGGCGGTCGATCGGGCTGATCGGGCAGGCTGGGCGGATCCGGCAGGTGGGACAGACGGGGCAGATTGGGCAGATCCTGCGGGCGATGATTCCCGGACGGAGGATATTCTGGCCTACCTTTTTCTCCTGGCCCAGGCGGAACGGTCCGCGGATGCGGTACTAATACTAAACCGTTATTTTGAAACGGGCGCCTTTTTCCCCAATCTGGGGACCTTTGCAGCCATGGTGTACCGCACCGCGGGGGAAACGGAACGGGCGGCCTATGCGGTCTACCTGGAACAGGAGTACCGCTCGGGATACGGGGAAGGGGAACCGGAAAACCGGAATGCCGCGGGGATTCCGGCCCCGGGGGGCAATTTCTTTGCCGGGGAATATCTGGCCCTTAAGGATCAGATACGCAGGGGCAGCCTGTCGGAAGAGCAGTTTATCCGCTACATCGAACTGGAATCCTACTTCCGCCTGTTCCCCAGCTATTACTGGAATCTCTGGCTGGGAGCCCGCCTGGTCTACCCGGAGACCTACGCAAATTTCGCCCTTGCCCTGCAGAAGATCATCGCCCTGGACCGGGAAGGTCCCTTCGCCAGGGAGGCGTGGAAAGAACTTACTTTCCTATTCGGTTATTAGGCGGGTTAAACAGGCATGCGCAGCATCAAAACGGGTATTGCGGGATTCTGCATCGTGGGGCTTGTCGCCTGCGGGGCCCGGGGTTTCTCCGGGGCGGACGGCAGGGACAGGGCGGAGGGTCTCTACATCGCCGCGGCGGAGGCCTATTCGCAGGAACGCTACCCGGAGGCCCTGGAGTACCTGCAGGAGAGTCTCCGGCTCGATCCGAATTTCTACCAGGCCCGCCTGCTTGAGGGGAAGGTCCTCTTCTTCCTGAACAGGACGGAGGAGGCGGAAGAACGGTTCGCAAAGCTTGCGGCCCGGTACCCCGAATACACCGAGGCGCGCCTGTGGAACCTGCGCTGTCTGGTTATCTCCGCGTCCGCCGCGGGCCCCGCCTCCGCTGCGGGCTCAGTGGCTGCCGCGGGCTCAGCGGCCGCCGCGGGGCTTCCCTCCTCAAAAAAGAAACTGGAAGAGGCTCTCAGCGCCCTGGACCGGGAACTGTCCTTTAATCCTACGGACTGGCGCGTCCTGTACCTCTACGCCCTGCTGGCGGGAAATACAGGGGACTGGGAGAAACGGCTGTCCATGGGACGCCGTGCGGAGGCGGCGCTGAGCGACTCCGCCAAGGTATACCTTGACATGGCCATTACCTGGCACAGTCTGGGCCTTGAGGACCGGGCGGAGAGCTTCCTTGAAAAGGCCCGGATCGTCTCGGGAAAGAACCTGTCCCTTGCCCGGCTGGGGGAGCTGACAGCGGAATTGCTGAACCCCGGGGCGGAGGCCCCGGACAAAAGAGACTGAAAGGAAATTGAAAAGAAATTGAAAGGAGATTGATATGGGGAACACTGGGGAAAATCCGGCGGGGGGCCGGGGAAAATTTCCGAAGGCGCTTCTGTCCGCGCTCCCGGTCTTAACAGTTTTACTGTTCCTGTCCTGCGCCAGCGGATCGGGAAGGGGGTCGTGGAATTCCTATCCCGAGGCGCCCGCCTACTGGGACTACCGTAGCGGCGAGATACGGGTCACGGTGGATCATGTGCGGGAAGAGGCTGTCGCCTCCCAAATACGGGTTATGGCGGATATCATACTGGCCGGCGGGGGGGAAGGGAAAAGGGCGGCCGATACCCCTGCGCGGATCAATACCCACGCACAGATCGATATCCGTGTAGAACAGCGTTCGTTTCTTCATGATGTGGAGCTTCTCAATGCCATCTACATTGACTGCCTTATCAGCGACGAGGAGGGCCGGGTACTCGGAAGGGAATACGAATACCGGGTCGGGAAGGGCAGCATCCTTTCGTCCAGGGAACAGGAGCGGCTGTTTCAAAATATTCTGGGGAGGATCCTCAAAAGCCGCCGGGACCGCTACCGGGAAATCCGGAGCCACTACCGGGAAATAGCAAAGGCCGGGGAAGATCATGAATGACTCCAAACTTGTTGTTCTTGTCCTTGTCCTCTGCGCGGGGACAGGCAGAATCCATGCCCAGGGGCTGACCATTGCATCGGCCGCGGAGGCGGCGGAACTGGCTTCCGGCAATTCCCAAACCTGGAATCTGCGGCGGCAAAATGTCCTGTTGAACATGGGGACGGCAAAGATGGGGATCCAGGATTTTCTTCCCTCCTTAAGTTTTTCCCTGTCCGAATCCGCGGGCCCTGCGATTCTGTCGGGGGATTCCCGGACCGGGGCCCTGCGCTTTTCCCTGTCCCAGCAAATTTTCGACGGGGGCAGGGGGAAGCTGGCCTGGGAAGCGGGACGATTGTCCGCCCTCTACAGCCGGCAGGAATTTGAGGGGGAGTACCGGAATTTCCTTTCTACGGTTATGTCCCTGTACGTTCAGTACCTCCTGCTCAAAGAAACGGGGAAGATCAGAAATGACCTGCTGGATCAGGCGGGGGTACAGCTTGCTATCCTCAGACGGGAAAAGGAACTGGGACTTGCCCTGGAAACCGATTATCTTGAATACGAGAGTTCCTGTTTGGGCATAGAACAGGAACGGGATCAGTGCCTGCGGGATCTGGCGGCGCTGGAACGGCGTTTCAAGGTGGCGCTGAATCTCAAAGAAGAGGTCCCCCTCAGCATCACCGGCGAGCTCTCCGGCCCGCAGGAATACTTTTACTACGAGCCCTTCCTGGACCGGCTGTGGATCCTGGTGAGGGATTCCAGTGTGGCCCTAAAACGGCTGGGCTTCGAGACCGAATACGGGCGGAAACAGTACAACTATTCAAAGCGCTGGTACCTGCCGTCCATCGGCCTGCAGGGAAGCGTTTCCTTCTCCGGGGATTCCTATCCCCTGACCGAACCAAACTATTCGCTGCAACTCAGCTTTGATTTTTCAGGTTTGGACTTCCTCTCCGGCGGAATATCCGGCGGGGGCAGCTTTGACCGGGCGGGGACCCGGCAGCTTTCCAACGGTCTTTCCCTTGATCTCCGTCCCCTGCCCGCCTATTCCCTGGGTCAAAAACAGGCCGAACTGAACCTTGTCGAAGCGGCGCTGCGGCAGAGTCAGGGGGAACAGGAACTGAGGGAATCGCTGTACGAACTGGTTATCTCCCACGACAACATGCTGCGTTCCGCCTACAGCACGGAGCAGCGAATCGTGCTGATGGAAAAACGGCTTTCGTTTTCACGGTTGCAGCTTGAGATGGGTGAAAAAAAGAGGATCGACTACCTGACGGAGCTGAGCAGTCTGGCCCAGGCAAAAATTGCCCTCGCCGATTACCTTACCCAGGCATCGGTCCTGGAACGGAATTTGGAAATTCAAAGCGGTTTCCCCTTCGGAGGTTTGGCCGATGCATGCCGGAATCAATGAAGGGACAGCTCTGCTCCTTGCTGCGGGACTCTGCCTCTTCTCCTGTGCGGGAAAACCGGAGGAAAATCCCGGCCAGGTTCTCAGGGTCCTGGCCTCTCCGGTGGAAACAAGGGTACTGCAGGATGAACTGGCCAGCTTCGGGACCATCGCCTACAAGACAAAGAACGACATCACGGTTCAGGTTGAAGGGACCATTATGACCATCCTGGCCCGCGAAGGGGACTGGATAGGGGGAAATGCACCCATTGCCCGGCTGAAAAATGTACAGTTGGAGATCCAGCGGGAACAAACGGTAATCGCCCTTGAACAGGCCCGCACGAGCCTTTCCCTGGCCCATACCATGCTTGAAGAATCCCGGCTTTCCGCGGAGAGCCGTTTCTTGTCCCTGGAAAAGGGAACACTCCACCTGAGTCAAAAGGAATTGGAACTGGAGGAAGCCCGGTCCAGCCTGAGCAACCGGCGGGAACTCTGGGAGATCGGGGGCCTGACCGACGAAGCCTACCGGAATCTGGAACTGTCGGTCTCCTCCCTGGAGGCGGAGATCAACATGCTGAAGAAGGACCTGGAGATCGCCGCCCTGGGACTGAGGGAGCAGGATCTGGAAGCGGCGGGGATCACCGTATCTGCCGACGACGCCGAACGGAAGAGGCAGTTTATCGCCCTTAATACCCGGGGCGCCCAGGCGGAACTGGAGGCCGCCCGGGCAAATTTGCAAAACGCGGAGAAGAGTCTGGATTCCATAGAACGGCTCATGGAGGAACTTACCATCCGCGCTTCGGCGCCGGGGATTGTGGGGGCCCTGTACTTCGAAAACGGAGAATTTGCCGGGAGGAACGAAAAGCTGGCCACCATCATGGATATTTCCCGGGTCTACGCCGTCTTTTTTATCCAGGAACAGGATATCCGGGATCTGCATCCCGGATCGGCCCTGCATATCGAAATTCCCTCCCTGGACGCGGCCTACGACGCGGACATCACGGAGATCTCCCCGGTGGCCGATCCCCAGAGCGGCAATTTTTCGGTCAAGGCGGAGCTGCCCAACCGGGACAACCGTATAAAACCGGGGATGTTTATCAGGTGCCGCATCCCCCGGGGGGAGGAAAAACGTCTTCCGGCGATCCCGGAAAGCTCCCTGCTGCAGCGGGATTCGGGGGAAGAGGGCCAGGTCTTCTGCGTTATCAGCGGCATAGCGGTACTGCGGGAACTGAAAATAGCGGCACGAAAGGAGGGGTTCCTCTGGATCGCCTCCGGGCTTGGGGAGGGGGATCTGGTGATCGACAAACCTTCCCCCTATCTAAAAGAGGGGCTCTATGTGGAATACCGGTAAAACAGAAAAACTGCGTTTTTTGTCCGCAGGCCTGCGGAATTTTCCGGTTCCACTGGTCCTGGCCTTGCTGGTCCCGGTCCTGTTGATCCCGGTCCTACCGGGCTGCACACCGCTCCTGAGTTTTGAGTACCTTGATGTTTCCTGCTCGGCGGCGGAAGGGGAAACCTACTACTCCGGGGAAACGGTCCGGCTGGGATTTTCCATAGCCCCCGACCGCGAAGAAACGGAGCGCACGCTTGTCCTGAGCGAAGGGGGCTTAAGCAGGGTCCCTGTTTTTTCCTGGGAAGGCAGAACGGTTTCCGTCAAACCCATCGGGGGCTGGAAAAAGGGCGAACACTACCGTATCGGCCTGGAAGGGCGGATCCACACGGAAGACGGCCGGGGCTATACCACACGATTACTGCGGTCCTTCATCTACGGCCGGGAAGAAGACGAATTTACCCTTGAATCTTCAG
>JAISFT010000291.1 GCA_031263435.1 Treponema sp.
GGCGAAAGCCGCAGGCTTTCGCCAGCGCAAGGGATAGGAGGGGCGCGAAGCGTTCTTTGCGCAGAGCGCAAAGAATGGAGCGAAGCGGAACCCCGGATAGCCCGGTCCCCGCCGCAGGCGGGGATGCGCCCTAAAAAAACAAACCGCAGGATGAATGATGTTTGGATACGAGGAGACTGCGGGGGCCTTAGCTGTGCTGCGCAGCAAACACGATAAGGGAAAGGACAAAAAGAATCCCCGCGGCTAAAGCGTAGATAATCAGGGTGGCGGAAAAGCCCAGATTTAACAGCGAGAAGATCCCCAAAATATTGAAGACCTGGCGGTAAAAGTAGACCAGCCCGTTGAAAACCAGGGGTAGTATAAAAAGCATGGGGACAAAGACAAAGCGGGCCCGGGAAAGGGCCCGGAAACGCCAGCCCATGATGATGATGATGACCGCCGCCGGCAGGAAAAACAGGGGTTCGCAGAGCCGGTAGATGATCTCCGCTTCGAAGACCTGGGGCACATAGCCGTAGGGGCTTAGAGACTGGGCCGCGGCAAACAGGTCCCCCAGGGAGAAACCGTCCAGCGGCGACACCCGGGTCGAGCCGATGGGCACTCCCAGGCCCCGCCAGGTATTGCAGAGCAGGATAAAGCTTTCAAAGCTCAGGTCCAGCATGATCTGATTATCCCCGATGCTGGAGCGGAGAAAGCCCCCCGCTGCGCCGGCGCTGCCGATGTTATTGACGTTACCGGCATTACTGGCATTCCCAACATTCCCGGCATTATTGGCAAGGGTAGGGCGGCGGACCGTTGCGCTTTCTTCCAGGGAATTCCAGACCGGTTCCCAGTGCTGGTCCTGATCGCTGCGGTCCAGGGCCTGCATCAGTACCACAACCCGGTCCCGGCCGCCCAGGGTCATTGGTACGATCTTGGCATAGGGCGCTTCGAAGGCGGATTCGGGCCGGTTGGCGCTGTCAAAGCAGATAAATTCCAGGCCGAACGCGTAGGCATAGTCTTCGTACAGCGAAATTGAGGAAAACCGGATGATGCCCCGGCCTGCTCCTCCGCTGCGGGGCTGGTAGGGCAGGGAGAATACCGCGTTGGTCAGGATGCTTCCCATTCCCTGGCCCATTTCATCGGTAAAAAAGGCAATGCTCCCGGTACCTTCCTCGCTTTTTTGGAGAAAAATCCCCACCTCCGGATCGGTGGGGCTCTGCTTCGCCAATTCCCGGAAGATGTAATAGGCCCGGATCCAATCCCCGGCAACCATAGCCTCGTACCCGGATTGTTTAAGGCGGTAAATTGCGTAGAGTTCCCTTTCCCGCGTGTTGGGGGCCAGGGAAGAAACGGCATCCCAGGCCAGACCCGCGGCCCGGGATGCGGCGGCTTCCTCGGGACTTCCCTGCGGGGCAAGACGCAGCCCCAGGGTTGCAAGCCAGTGGGCGTCGTAGTAACGTTCTTCCCCCATAGCCGCGGCGGCCATTTCCAGGGCTTCCGGGGTGTTCAGGGGCTGCCGCTGTCCGGGCAGGGCGCTGCGGTTTGGGAAAGCGGGAACGGATGTATCCTGGATACTCCAGGTTTCCCCCGCCTGGCTCCTCTCCAGGAGCATCTGCAGTTCGTCCTGCTCCCGGATTCGCCCTCCCTCCACTTCTATCTCCGTGTCGATACGGAGCTGCGCCAATTCGGGACTGTTGGGCCATACTTGTCCGGCGATGCGCAGAAAGCCTGCGGCCTCATCCCAGCGCCCCCGGAGGGCCCGGTCCCGGGCCTGATCCCTGGCCAGACGGTAGAGGCTTCCCTGGTAGGTCATGCTAATCCGCTTGTCCTGGAGCGTGGGCTGGACCAGGAAAAAGAGAAGGGCATAAACAATGGCCGCCAGGATGGCGATAACCAGCGGCCCCTTAAACTGCTCAAGGAAATGGGGGGAAAAACTGCGGTAATCATCATAGTAGATTCGGAAGCCGAAGGGGACAACCAGGGCGCTGAAGGCCAGGGCAGGGAACAGGGACAGAATCTCCAAGAGTCCCAGGGTAAACCGCCAGTCCCGGGAAAAGATGGGCAGGGGCGCTCCCTGGCTGGGGAAAAAGAGGTAAATAATAAGAATTGTCAGGGAAGATGCCAGCATATAGTAGATAAACAGGGCCGGAGGGGAGCCGAAGGACTCTTTTTTAATCTTCATAGAGTTCCTTTCTCCGGGCCAGGTAGCTGAGGAACGTATACAGGCAAACCAAAAAACCCAGGAACACAAAGATCAACGGAACTGTGTAGAGAGGGGGGATTAGGTCCCCCAAAAGGCTGTGCAGAATCTCCTGGGGCTCCGGGGTGATCAGGAATGTTTCCATCGACAGGATGCCCCGGAATATCAGGGCCCCCAGGAAAAGATTGGCCAGGGGCCACTTGCTTAGATCCAGCACGAAACGCAGGGAGACCAGAAAAAAGACGAGGGCGCAGGTGTAGATCATAAAGGGGATAAGGCCGGATTCGGGGGAGTCAAAACGCCCGCTTAACTGCCTGCTTGCCAGGGAAAGGTCTATGTCAAGGCTTTCCAGGACCCAGGCAGTGCTGGTCCTGAAGGGGATGGGGGGCAGGCTGATGGGCTGGTTGTCCGGTCCCCGGGGCACGTCCTGGTAGAGCAGGGGTTGGCCGGGAATGGACACCACACGGGAACCCCAGATCTCCGCCGGATCCTGGATAAGCACCATAGCATTATCTGCCTGGGTTAAGATAAGGCCGGGGTTTCCCAAGGGCCGGACCGGAATTGCATAGGCCGACAGCCGGGAAAAGCTTTTTGCCCCCGCGATAATGCCCAGACAGGCGGCGGAGGCAAGGATAAAGAGGCACAGCATGGCAGCGGGGGCGAAGATTCGGCGCCTTACGGTATAACTCAGGCTTAAAACCAGGGAACCGTAGAGGGACAGGGGCAGGGCCCAGCGGGCCGCGGCAAGCAAGTCGATTCCGATACGGCTGTCCCGGGGGGGCAAAACACGGATTGTAGCGATGCGTATGTCCAGAAAGCGGATGAGCGCGGCAAAAATAAAAATACTGGCAAACGAGATGGTGAAAAAAAGCACCAGCCGGGCAATATTTTTCATCGTTTAGAAGCCTAACATGGGGATATGGCTAATGCAAGGCAGCCCGGAATCCCCGGTTTCCCGGCTTGTACAACCTGTGGAAAAGATGTTGATATATTCGGGAGTACCCGGGGTTGTATTACTTTTCATACAACTATGACGGGAGTATCCGGGCAAACTGTCGGCCGAATGTCGTAACTCCTTGTCCCACAAGGAATTACGGCTTCTTTCAGTCGTAGAAGAACTAATGGGAACCCAGGGGAAAAGGCTGTTCCGGGAAGAAACCGGATTTATGGCGGACTTTGCTATATCAGCATTGTGGATAAGTTGTGTATATTCTTTTAAGTAAACATAGAAACGGATCCTACGAAGAAGGCTCCTGCGGAAGGGCCTTCATTTTATCTTTTAGGTCCTGTAGCAGGCGATCCGCGGAGCCATCGGACTTTTCCAGTTCCGCAAAACGCTTTTCCAGGTTGGTATCGCCGGTAAAATCTTCCAGTTCCTTACTGGCATCCGCCTGGGCCTCCATCTGATCCACCTTTTGGGCCATACGGTCAAAGGCATCAAAGGCGCTGCGGTTCCCCGAGACGCTGGAAATAGTATCTTGTATCTTCTGCTGGGCCTCCGCCCGCTTGGCCCGGGCAATAAGCAGGTTCTTCTGCCGCTGGGCCTTGTCAATCTTGCCGGAAAGTTCCTTAAGGGAATCCTTGAGCTTCGCTACCGCCTCGTGCTGGGCTTCCCACTGCTTGCGGTATTCCAGGGTGGCGTTGTCGTTTTCCTGCTTGCGGAGCAGGGCTTCCTTGGCAAGATCGTCTTCTCCCTTCTCTACCGCCAGCATGGCCTTCCGTTCCCATTCCGCGGACTGGTTCAACTGGTTGTTCATCTCCCGTTCCAGCCGTTTCTCATCCGCAATAGCCTGGGCAACTGCCTTTTTAGACTCGATAAGCTGCTCATTCATGTCAATGATGAGCTGATTCAACATCTTTTCGGGCTTTTCGGCCTTGTTGATTAAGTGGTTTACATTGGCGGAAACAAGAGTTTTAAGCCTGGAAAAGATGCCCATAGCTAACCCAGGAAGACCTGGCCTCCATTATCAATAGCCAAAATGGTTTTACATTCAGAACAGCGAAAACGGCCGGGCCTTAATGCCTTAAGCTTCTTGGAGCAGATGGGGCAGGAGAACACCTTGGGAAACAAGGATACCGTCTCGGCCACGCCGGAACTGAAGTAACTTACCGATTCTTCCAGGTTCCCCCGGATATTAAAGAACTGGGAAAACCCCAGGAGTTGGAACACCTCGTATACCTTGGGCTGAATTTCAAGAAGCACCAGGTCCCCGCCCCGGGGTTTTACCGACTTCAAGAAGGCTGTAAATGAACCAATGCCGGTGGATGAGACGTAGTTTAGCCCGCTGCACTGAAAGATAAGCTTGATAAAGCCCTTTTCAATCGCCTTGGCAACCCGTTTTTGGAAATAGTTGGAATTATAGGTGTCAATATATCCGTTCAGGTAGAGAATCAGACAGCCATCCACTCCATCTACCTTTTGAAGTTGAATCTTGAGACTTTCATCCTTTTCGTCATCAAAACCTGGAACTAGATCGTTATTCGTCATGACACTTCCTTAACCCAACCCGCCACCTCTTGACGAGTTTGCTCCCGCATTCTAATGATTTAAAGTTACTTTGTCAAATGTGCGAATCACGGCATCACGACCTGCACATCACGGCCGGACAAAGCGTAAGATCCTTTGGCTGGTGGAGGAAAGGCCCGGTCCGGGACCAAGCCCCGCACAACATCGGGGGCCAACCGGTACCAGCTTATAATAATAATAGATGATTTCACTTGAACTTTCAATGTTTGGGATTTGTTTGTTATGAAATTACAGGAAATCATAATAATCCTCTGCCGGCCTTCGGATCCGGGTAACATTGGGGCTGTTTGCCGGGCCATGATGAACATGGGGCTTTCGCGGCTGCGGATTACCGGCCTTTCCCGGGAAGATCTTGCCCCCTTTGAGGGGGAAATCCGGTCCAGGGCGGTTCATGCCGCCGCCGTCTGGGAGCAGGCGCAGTTCTTTGGCAGCCTGAAGGCGGCGGCCGCGGACTGCGCTGTCCTTGCGGGAACCACCCGCCGGCGGGGCCGCCGGCGTAAAAATATAACTATGGACTGCCGGGAACTCTCCCTTTGGCTGCGGGACCGGCCGGGAAAGGCGGCACTGGCCTTTGGCAACGAGCGCAGCGGCCTGGACGACTCCGAGCTGGCCCTCTGCAACCTTGCCTCCCATATCCCCGTATCCGGCGCTTTTCCCTCCCTTAATCTTTCCCACGCAGTCCAGGTCTATGGCTACGAGCTGTTCTGCGCCCTGGGACCGGAGGCCGCAGCAGGAACGGCGGAGGCCACAGGACCGGCAGAGGCAGCGGGCTCAGAGGAGACAACAGGACCGGCGGAGGCGACGGGTTTGCCGGCAGCGGTTAAAGGCGCCTGGGAAGCTTTGGACCGGGATCGGGCGGATGCCCTGGCGGCCGCAATTACGGGGAATTTGGAGAGTCTGGGTTTTTACCGGCATCCCGGCCGGGAGGATCAGGCCCGGTTTATCCGGGACTTTATCTCCCGGGCCGCCCTGTCCCGGCGGGAAGGGGAGTACCTGGGGGGCATCTTTGCCAAGGCTGCCCGGCTTGCCCTCCGGGGCGGAGCGGGTGGAGAGGGCGGAGCGAAAGATCCTATAAATCCCATATAAAAAAACCTATATAAAAAAACCGCCGGATTCTATTTCCTGCAGCATGGCCGCCGCCGTTTCTTCCGGTGTGGTTTCCGCCTTGACGACAATGGCCGCCAGTTCCCGGTAGATCCGTCCCCGGCGCTCGTGGATCAGCCGGTGGGTTTCCCGGGGGTTTTCCGTGTTAAGGAAGGGGGGCATCTCTCCGGTCCGCTCTGCGGCCGCCCTGATCCGTTCCCAGGCGATTTCTGCGGGGACTTCAAGGTATACCATCATCGCCGGCCGGCCCTGTTTCAGCATTTCCAGGGCCTCCGGGTTATCCGCAAGACCGCCGCCGGCAGCCGCAATAACAATGCCCCCGGCCCCGTCCTTCCCGGCCCCGTCCTTCCCTACCTCGTCCTTCCCAGTCCCATCCGTTCCCGGCGGGCTGTCTTCAAGAAGGCTCCGCAGCGCCTCCGCTTCCGCCTTGCGGAATCGGTCTGGCCCTTCCCGGTAGAGCAGCCGGGGGCTTTTCCCCGTGCGGCTTTCCACCAGTTCATCCAGGTCCACAAAGACCGCCGTTCCCCGCAGCGGCCCTTTGGCGCGCCCCTCCCAGAACCGGGCAAGGGCCTTTCCCGCGCAGGTTTTCCCCGAGTGTTTTGGACCGGTAATGAGGATCAACGGCCGGACCCCCTCCGGCACAGACCGGCTTCCTTTCATGGGCCTTACCCTAATTGTTTTGTTGATATTATGCTATGGCTATGTTCAAGTTGAGAGGCAGCCTGTGAACGGCCTGCCGGTTCTTTTGCTTTTAATCTTTATTGCCGCCCTGCCCGTACTGCTCCTGTTCTTCTGGTACCGCCGGGCCCGCTGCCCCATCTCTCCCATGTGGTTCCTGATTTTTCTCTTTGGCGGTGCAAGCTCCATGTTCCTCGCCCTGATCATGCAGCGCCTTGTCCCCGTACTGCCCGGTTCCTCTGTCCGTTCCCTGGGGAACATGGGTTCCATCTTATTCAACCAGTTTTGCCGGATCGCCGCCACCGAAGAAGCGGCCCGGTTCCTCATCTTCCTTATCCTGTTCCCCCTGGCCCGGATCAAAGGTGAACAGGCTGTCCTGCGGGGCAGCGCCGCGGGACTGGCTGCCGGACTGGGCTTTGCGCTGATGGAAAGCGCCGCTTACGGAGCCTCCGATACAGGAATAGCCCTGCTGCGAACCGTCACCTCCGCCCCCCTGCATGGCGCCTGCGGGGCCCGGGTAGGAGCCGCCGCCGGCTTTAGCGGCGGTCCCTTCCCGGTCATCATCCGTTTCCTTTCCGCCGTAGCCATCCACGGAATGTACAACATTATAATCCTTAGTTCCGGGGTTCTGGCTATCGTAGCCATCCTGGCAGCCTTCTGTGCCCTGGCCTCCTCAATCCTGTTAATCCGCTCCCAGTTGAAGACCGGGGATTCTTAGGCCGGCTATCGGCTTATGTTGGGCGCATCCGGCCCTTTGGGTTTGTGCTGTAAGGAAATGGGTCATATAACATTTCCATTCAGAATCTGGGCGCATCCGGCTGCTTGCGCAGCCGGACCGGGCTATCCGCTTCAATTCCTCGACCCCCGGCCCACATCTCCTGCCTCTCAAAAGCAGATCCCCGCCGTAAAGATCGACCTGTTCATGGGTGTACTACGGGACCGGGGCATAGCCCGGAAAAATATTTGGAATTCCCTGCCGCAGCGTATCGGAGATACGGCATATCGTAGATATGACGTATCGCAGATAGCGGAGGCAGATTCTACAAGCGTTTTTTCGGGCTATGCCCCGGTCCCGTAGTACACCCATGGAGTAGGGCAGGTTTGGGCGGGGGTCTGCGGTATTTCCGCTTCTATCCCTTGCGCGGGCCCAAAATCGCCCTCCATGGCGATTTTGGGCAACCATTGTAGCCGGCATCCATGCCGGCCGGCTTTCGCCTTGGGCTGCTTGAAGCCTCTGTTTCAGGACTCGAAGTTCGGCCCCTCAGTTTTACAGGGGGAGGGCAAAAATTTTCTCGCATTTATCCTGATTTTCTCCGGATCCCGGCTTGACACCTTTCCCCGGCCCTGCTAATCTTGAACAACATTCCCCTGTAGCTCAGCTGGCAGAGCAAGTGGCTGTTAACCACTGGGTCCGTGGTTCGAACCCGCGCGGGGGAGCTT
>JAISFT010000061.1 GCA_031263435.1 Treponema sp.
GGCGGGGCAGAGCCCCCAGGGAAAGATTTGGAATTCTCTGCCGGAGCGTATTGAAAATAGCGGAGGCAGACTCTACAAGTGTTTCCCCGGGGGCTCTGCCCCGCCACTGCCATACCTAAGCTTGGAAAGGATCTACAGACCTTTGTACAAAAGTAAACGCGATGCCCTGATCCAAGTCCTTGACGTAATCCCCGGTTCCGGTGTACCCTCATATAGTTATATTTAGCTAACATCTTTGCCGTATGGGGCGCGGAATTCCCCCGGAGTTTGGTAGTGCTGTTGATCAGTAAAATTCTGTTGAAGATGGCGAAGGGGCTGTGGCCGTGGATCATCGCCATAGTCTGCCTTAAACTCCTGACCCTGGCCGGCATCGCCCTCTTTGCCCAGACTCTTTCCGCCTTTCTGGGCGGCATGGCAGACGGATCACGGGGCTGGGTCCCGGTATCACAGGCCCTGCTCCGGGCCTTTGCCGCATCCCTCGTGGTTCTTCTGGGCGAATTCTTCATCGGCGAGGCGGAGTACCGCTGCACCGCCAGGGCCAGGATCGATCTGCGGAGCCGTATATTCTCCAAGATTCTCCTGCTGGATGTGGGCAGCATCGAAAAAATCGGGATGTCCCGGGGCGTTGCATCCGTGGTTGACGGCGTTGAGTCCATGCAGGTTTACTACAGCAAATACCTGCCCGGCCTTTTGTACTGCTTTCTGGCGCCGGTCTACCTTTTTTTCCGCTTAAAGGATTCCTCCTTTCCCGTGGCGGTATTTTTGCTTGTCGTTACCATCGTTCTTCTTCCGGCCAACAACCTGATAAAAAAAACAGGGCAGGGCCGCAAGGCGGATGTATGGGAGAGCTTCCGGGAACTGACCGGCTATTATCTTGAAAGTCTCCAGGGCCTGAATACCCTGAAGCTGTTTAACCAGGATGAACAGCGGGAACGCCATCTCCGTGTCCGGGCGGAAAATTTCAACCGTCATCTTATGGCACTTATCAAAAGTAACTTTGAATCCTTTTTGTTTTCCGACGGCGTCATGTACCTTTCGGTATTTTTCTCCGTAGTTTTTGTATGTGTCCGCCTTGCCCGGGGGCAGGGGAGCCTGGAAGACGCCATCATGATCCTGATGCTTGGTTACGGTTTTTTCGCTTCGGTCCGGCAGTTGATGAACAGCGCCCACCAGGCCCTGACGGGCATTGCGGCGGCCGAGGCCATTGCGGATATTCTGGCCATTGATACGACACGGCCCCTTATCCCCCGGGACTCTTCGCAGCGGGAAAATCCCCCGGCGGGGATCTGCCTGGAACAGGTTTCCTACACCTATCCCGGCAGAGACGCGCTTATCCGGCGCCTGAACATGGACGTTCAAAAGGACAAAGTAACAGCCCTGGTGGGGCTTTCGGGCGGCGGAAAAAGTACCGTCTCCGCCCTGCTCATGCGGTTCATCGATCCCCGGCAAGGACAGATAAGCCTGGAGGGAATTCCCTATGCAGCGTTGACTGTGGAAGAACTGCGAAGGCACATTACCCTGGTACCCCAGCAGGTCGGCGTTTTCAGCGGGACCATTGCGGAGAATCTCCGTATCGCCGCGCCCGCTGCGGAGGACGCAGAGCTGCGGGAAGTTCTGCATCAGGTCCGCCTGGGGGATTGGCTTACCACACTGCCGGAAGGTTTGGAAACCGATGTGGGGGACGCCGGCGCCAAACTTTCCGGGGGACAGCGGCAAAAACTGGGGATTGCCCGGGTGCTGCTCAGCAAGGCCTCCTATATCATCTTTGACGAAGCTACTTCCAGTGTCGATGTGGAAAGCGAGCGGGACATCTGGGCCTGTATTGCGGAACTTGCCCGGACCCGGACTCTCTTTATCATTTCCCACCGGCTCTCAACGATCCGGGATGCGGACCGTATCTATGTACTGCAGGGAGGAAGGATCGTTGAATCGGGAACCCACGAAGAACTGCTTGAACAGGGGACGGTCTATCGTAACCTGGTTCAGGAACAGGCCGTCCTTGAATCCCAGGCCAATGAACAAGTCCGGGCATAAAACCCGGGCGGATATTATCGGCCTTTCCCGGCGCCTCTTTAGAATCGCCGGATCCCAGAAGGGGCCCCTTACCATTTCCACCCTGGCAAGCATCCTTGGCAATTTTGCCCACATGGGTCTTATGGCTTCCGGGGCCCTGCTGATCCTGTCCTGCGCGGGGTTGAACGGAGTTCGGCCCCTGGTTTGGGGGATCATCCTGTTCCTCTGTTCGCTGAGCATCGGGATCTTCCGCTATACCGAAGGACTTGTTTCCCATGTAGCCGCCTACAGGCTGCTGACCGATATGCGCTGTACCCTGTTTGCGGCCCTGCGCCGCCTTGCTCCCGCCCGGCTCCTGGACAGGCGGAAGGGGGACATCCTCTCGGTGGCGGTGGCAGATATAGAGACCATTGAATTTTTCTTTGCCCATACCATCGGCCCCCTCTTTACTATGATCCTGCTGCCCCTGGCCGCGCTCTGCGCCGCCGCCTTTGTCCATCCCCTGTTTCCCGCGGTTCTCCTTCCGGTGTATCTGATCATCTGCATAGTCCTGCCCCTGGGCGCGGTGAAAAGCGGCCGCGCCATAGGGCAGGACTACCGGAAACGTATCGGCGATCTCAAATCCTTCATGGTCGAAAGTCTTGGTTCCCTGCAGGACATACAGATCTTCAACTACGGCGAAAGACGAATGGCTGCGGCCCTTGAAAAGACCCGGGGGATCAACCGGGCCGCCCACGCCCTTACCATACACCGGCAGGTGGTTAGCTCCACCCCGGCATTTTTTGTATACCTGGCCCGCATACTGGTCATTGCCGCCGCGTCGGCGCTGGCGGCCGGGGGCATCGAAAACCCCGCCGGCATCATCGTGCTTTCCTTCGTGGTCTCTGCTTCGTTTTCCTCTACCCAGTCCCTTACCATGGTGATCTCCAACCTGCTGGAAACCTATGCCGCGGCGGAACGGTACTTTGCCATCATGGACGATGAGCCGGAAATTTACGAAGACCCCTCCCCCGTGGAACTCGATACGATTCGGGACATAACATTTGACGATGTTTCTTTTACATACCGGCGGGATCGGGAAGATCTTATACAGCATCTCAGCTTTACGATTGGCAGGGGAGAGAAG
Source organism: Treponema sp. (assembly GCA_031263435.1). The sequence goes on from JAISFT010000061.1 coordinate 3,140, forward strand.
ATCGGAATTGCAGGGGAAAGCGGCATCGGGAAATCGACAATCATCCGCCTGCTGCTGCGGTTTGGGGAACCCACCGGCGGGGAGATACGGATCAACGGCATCCCCCTAAAAAAAATATCCCTTAAAAGCCTCCGTTCCCGGATCGTCATGCTTGAACAGGATACCTTCATCTTTAACGATACTATCGCCGCCAATATTGCCGCGGGTAAACCGGATGCCGGTATGGACGAGATAATCCGCTCCGCCAAACGGGCCCACATAGATAGTTTTATCAGCGCCCTGCCGGAAGCCTACCAAAGCCCTATGGGTGAACTTAACGGACGCCTTTCCGGTGGCGAGCGGCAGCGTATCGGCATAGCCAGGGCCATGCTTTCAAACCCCGATGTCCTGGTGATGGACGAGCCCACCAGCAGCCTCGATGTGCTGAACGAAAAGAGTTTGTTAAAGACCCTGCGGGATGAGTACGCGGATCAGACCATCCTCATCGTCTCCCACCGCCAGTCAACCCTTACGGACTGCAGCCGCATTCTGCATCCGGGAAAGCAGCGTCATTAAGAGGGGGGACCGCCAGCAAAGCTGGCTCGTCTCCCCCCTGCCTCCAGCCCTGCGGGCTTCCGGCACCCCCCTCTGCGGGGGCCCGGCCAATCCCTTCCCGCCCCCGCAACGCCCCCGGCACTCTGCTGCTTATCAACAATTCCCAGTTTCAAATTTTGCCAGGTAAACTGAGAGTTGCTGTTATACGGCCTTTGCCTGTTGTGTTTTCCCTGCGCTCCAGCCCAGACTTTCCTGTTGGATACGGTAAAGCCGGGCGAAGAGTCCGTTCCCGGCCAGCAATGCTTCGCCGCTTCCCTCCTCCACAAGGCGGCCCTGATCCAGCACGGCGATCTTGTCCGCCCCCAGCACCGTCCGCAGACGATGGGCGATGACGATGACCGTGCGGTTTTTTACCAGTTCCGAAATAGCCGCCTGAATCAGAGTCTCGTTCTCCGGGTCCAGGCTGGCCGTGGCCTCGTCCAGCAGTACAATGGGGGCATCCTTGAGCAATGCCCGGGCAATGGAGATCCGCTGCCGCTCGCCGCCGGAAAGGGTAGAACCGTTTTCACCGATCACCGTGTCGTAGCCCTCCGGCAGCTCCCGGATAAAACCGTCGCAGCGGGCCATCCTCGCCGCGGCGTAGACCTCCTCATCGCCGGCCCCCTCCTTGCCGATGCGGATGTTGTTCTTCACCGTATCGTTAAAAAGCACCACATCCTGAAACACAAAACTCATCCAGGACATAAGTTTTTCGGGATCAAGCCCGGCGATGTTTTTCCCGCCCACAAGAATCTCCCCCTCCCGGACATCCCAGAAACGGGCGATAAGCCGGGACAGGGTACTCTTGCCGCTCCCCGAAGGTCCCACCAGCGCGGTAACACTTCCCTGGGGAATGGAAAGGCTGATGTTTTTGATCACGTCCGATCCTTCGTGGTAGGCAAAGCTGACATTCTTAAGTTCGATATGGTAATTGTCAAGCACCGCGTTTTCATCCCCGCCCATCACCGGTTCCTGCCGGACCTTCATCATCCGCTGGGTGGAAATGAGGAAGTAGAAGAATTCCGGCAGCAG
>JAISFT010000078.1 GCA_031263435.1 Treponema sp.
CCCGGTTACGAGCAGGTCCCGGTTCCGCGTGAGGGTAACGGCCATGCCGATGGCATCGACAAGGCTTTGGCTGTTGGCGATGTTCCTGCCGGCCCGGTCGAAGGCGGTGCCGTGATCTACCGAGGTGCGGATGATGGGAAGGCCGACAGTAATGTTAACGCCGCTTACGCGGGTGAAGGTTCCGGCGTCCTGATGAAAGCCCAGGAGTTTGAGGGGGATATGGCCCTGATCGTGGTACATGGCGGCCACGAGATCCGCCTGGCCGCCCAGGGCTTTTACGAACACGGTGTCCGGCGGCTCGGGGCCGGTAACATCCAGGCCCTGCTGGCGGGCCTCGTTGACAGCGGGTATGATGGCCTGCTCCTCCTGGTCCCCGAAGAGGCCGTTCTCCGAGGCGTGAGGGTTAAGGCCGGCCACTGCGATGCGGCGGGTTTCCCTGCCCATGAGACGGAGGGCCAGGTCCCCCAGGCGGATGGTGTCGAGGACCCGCTCTTTGGTTACCAGGTCGCAGGCTTCCCGCAGGGGGACATGGGTGCTGACATGGATGATGTTAAGGCCGCCGCCGGAGAGGAGCATGCGGTAGTTTTTAGTATTGGTGTAATCGGCGAAGATCTCCGTGTGTCCGGCGTAGCCGCGGCCTGCCAGGTTGAGGGCTTCTTTGTTGATGGGGCCGGTAACGACCGCGGAGATGAGATCCGCCAGGGCGTCCTTGATGGCCCAGATTACATATTGAAAGGCGGCCTCCCCGGCGAGGGCGCTCAGTTGTCCGTAACGGTACAGGCCCCTCCGGGTGATTACTCCGACGTCAACAACATCGATGGTTCCACATTCACCCGCGGCCTTCGCAGGATTCTTGATTAAATTGAGGGTAGCATTACTGCCCGTTAGTTTTACTGCGTCTTCCAGCACCTGACGGTCCGCATAGACCACGGGGATGCACTGTTCGTAGACTTCTTTAAGGGAAAGGGCCTTAATGCAGACTTCCGGTCCAACGCCCGCGGGGTCCCCAACGCTGATGCCCAGGATGGGCCTGTCTTTTTTTTCCATTGTTTTTTTCCTTGTTTTTTGGGTTTTTATTACTCTGGTTTTTTTGTTACTCCGGGCTCCTTTGGGTTATTCCAGCCTCCTTTACCATAAATTGCCGTTCCTGTCGAAGGGCCAGGGTTCCGGGCCGCTTTGGATTTCCAGTCCCCTGGCCGCGGCTTCCGGTTCCAGGGCTTCGGAGATTCGGAATGTCTCGGTGTGGAGGCTGTCGGCGATTCGGATGATCCGGGGATGCGCGGGATCGCCGCCGATGGAGGTTCGCAGGGCAAGCTGCACCGCCTCCCGGTCATTTTCCAGGATGCAGGGGATCCGCACAAAGTCGATGCCCCGGCTGGTAACGGCGTTTACATAGGTGGCCTCGTAATCTATTTTGTTGAAAAGCCGCCGGGTAATGGTATGGGCCGCGCCGATACCCAGGGCCGCGCCGTGGGTTTCTTCGGTCAGGTCCAGCACCGCGGTACGGTTGGCCCTGATGCCTCCGGTAATCCAGGGGGAACAGGGGCTGGGGCCGGTGATGTTGGGGTCCATGCCGTCCCCGGAAATATCCTTGCCGATCCGGTCCACTACCAGCACATCGGCGCTGTCAAAGGGAATAAGGGGCAGGTGGGAGCGGGCCTCCTCCAGGAGGGCCGGTTCCTGCGCGGCAATTTCATCGGGCCGCAGCGCGGCGAACTTGCAGGTTTGGCCGTAGGCGTTTTCCAGGATTCCAAAACCCAGGACCACCGGCGCGTACTTGATGATGGTTTTACCGAAAAGGGGAACCATCTCCGCCATATACCCAAAACCGTTCTGGTGGCAGATCTCCGCGCCCTCCCGCTTGCCCAGGCCAATGGCCATCATCTTCATGATTCCGCTTTCATAGGGGCCGTGGAAATCGGTGTGCGGCTTGATCCGCCCCGCCACGATGATGCCGTCCGCCTCCGCGGCGTTCCGGTCGATCCGCACACCATAGCTGCGCCCTCCGGGGCCGCCTTCACTTTCGCCGATCAACACGGTCTCCATCGAGGAGAGGATGGGGCAGGCGATGAATTCTTCGGTTACGCCATAGGCGGCCAACAGGGCCTTTTGCCCTTCGGCGCTGGCGCCGCCGTGGCTTCCCATTGCGGGGACCACGAAGGGGAGGCCGCCCCGGGACCTGACAAAGGCGGCGATAGCCCTGGTAATGACCGCCGCGTTAGCCACCCCCCGGCTGCCGCAGGTAATGGCATACCGTTTGCCGGGTTTTACCGGATCCCCCAGTTCCGGCCGGGAGAGCCGGGCGGCCACCGCCCGGGGGATCTCCTCCGGCTCGATATGCCCCTGATCAAAGCGCTGCTTTACCCTGAGCATCCGGGGAAGTGGTACTTCTGCACATAAACGGCTGATAATCCCCATGTCCGCCTCCGGTTTGCTGTCAAGAATCTAACCGGCTCAAGGATAGCACCGGGGGACAAGGTATGCAATGATGAAAGGATGGAGAAATTTTCCTTTGGCAGCCGCCGCTTTTATGAAGAAATACTTATTATCGGCGTCCCTGTAGCCCTGCAAAACCTGCTTACCACATCCGCCGGCATGGTGGATACGATCATGATTGGAACCCTGGGGGAAACCGCGGTGGCCGCGGTGGGGATCTGCTCCCTTTTTTCCATGCTGCTCTTTGCCGCGTACTTTGGATTCTGCAACGGGGGCACCATATTCTTTGCCCAATACTGGGGCGCCAAGGACGAGGGGGGAATCTGCCGTTCCTACGGGATTACCCTGATCACCATGATGTTCATGAGTCTGATCTTCTGGGCCGCGGCGGTTTTTGTCCCGGAATTTATCATGGGGATATACACCGACAAGGAGCATATTAAATCCGCCGGGGTTCCCTACCTGCGGATCGTGGGCTGGAGCTACCCCCTGCAGGTTCTTGCTATGGCCGTTTCCTCCCTGCTCCGCTCCATAGAAAAGGTAAAGATCCCCCTTTTCGCGTCGATTGCCTCGCTCATCACCAATACTGTTCTCAACTGGCTGCTGATCTTCGGGATGCTCGGCTTCCCCAGGCTGGGAGTAGAGGGGGCCGCCATCGGGACGGTTGCTTCCCAGGTGGTAAATGTCCTGGTGCTGTACATTTACTGTTTTTTTGACAAGCATTCTTTTATCACCAGAATCCGCGCGCATTACCGCTGGGACTGGGCTTTTATCCGGCAGTTCTTTTCAAAAACAGCCTTTGTAGTCTGCAACGAAGTTTCCTACGGAGTGGGCCAGCTTCTGCTGAACATCATTATCGGCCGCCAGGCGGAAGAAGGCATTGCGGCCTTCGCCATCTTCCGGGTTCTGGAGGGCTTTATCTTCGCGTTCTTCGGCGGCCTGGCAAACGCCAGTTCCGTGATGGTGGGAAAGCGCATCGGCGCCGGGAAACATTTGGAGGGCTACCGGGACGCCAGGCTTTTTGTAGCCCTGGTTCCGGCAGTAACACTAACGCTGTTGCTCATCATCATCGGGTTCAGGAATTCTGTCCTGGGCCTTTTTAACCTGGGTGAAACAGCGCAGTTCTACGCCCGGGGAATGCTCTACATCTACGCGCTTACCGGGACCATCAGAACCTGCAACTACATGAGCAACAATATTTTCCGTGCGGGGGGTGAATCGATTTTCGGCGCGGTAATAGAATTCTGCGGCCTCTTCTTTATCAGTATCCCTGCCGCCGCGCTGGCGGGCCTGGTGTTCCACCTGCCTTTTCTGGCGGTTTTCTTTATGCTCTACCTGGACGAGTTTATCCGGCTGGGGATCATCCTGTGGTACATGAATTCCGGCCGCTGGATAAAACCGGTAACCAGGTCCGGCCGGGAGGGCCTGGAAAAGTTCAGGGAGGAGATGGCGGTAAACAGAAAACAGCCCTCCGATAAAGTGTAGTATTGCTGCGCTTGTTTTTTTAATATTCGGGCGCATCCCCGGTCCAAGGCAAGCTCCGGCTGCCTTGGACCGGGGACCGGGCTTTCCGGGGTTCCGCTTCGCTTCATTTGCGGCGCCAGACGGCGCCACAAACGCTCAAGACCCTCCGGGTCTTTCGCGCCCCTCCAATCCCTTGCGCGTCCCCTGTGTGCCGGCGGTTGCCCCAGAGTACCGGCATTTACTTTTGTATAAAACATCCCCGCGCCAAATAAATTGCCTTTACTTCCGGTATCCCGTGGTATCTCCTGCCCCGGAAATACCGCCCCCCTCTGAAAGCGGAACAGGCACGGTAAGCATAATTTGTCTTGTATAAAAGCTGGCAGTATGATTACACCAAAACAACTGATAAGCGATTACTGATTTTAATGAAAACCACGGTTTACACGGAGTACCACGGAGTTTTTGTTACAAATTCTACGCCCCAAAGCATCTATTCCGTGGTGCGGCATTTTTTGGGGCTTCCACCGTGCGGCTTTCACTCGTTTAACATGCTCCCGCATGCTTCTTTGGGTGTCCTCCGTGTCCTCCGTGGCGGTATTTCTTTTTTACTAATTGTTCATATCCGGTTGTTTGGTCCGGCCAACCTGCTAGTACCCAGACAGCAAAGAAAATGTGGTTCCGATTCCCCTGCACAAAATCTTATCACACAGCAAAGGCCAAATGGCGTGGTCAAATATGACCAAGCTATTTGGCCTAACCAAAACCGCTCAGCGGTTTTGGTTCGCGCAAGGGATTGGAGGGGCGCGAAGCGTTTGCCGCAGAGCGGCAAATGGAGCGAAGCGGAACCCCGAAAAGCCCGGTTTCCGGCGCATCCCTTTAAGGGACAGCGCCGGAAATGCGCCCAATATTTCTTAATAAAAATTCGTAATGTAAAATTGCTGTAACGGCGGGGTATAGGACCAAAAGAAATTTAATAACAACTGCGGTATCATCTGGTCATGTATACTCTGCTTGTTCTGGCCGATGACCTGACCGGGGCTCTGGACACGGCCGTTAAATTTGCAAAACGGGGAATCCCGGCCCAGGTTCTTGTGAGATGGAAGGGGGCCGGTTCCCGGTCCCCGGAAACAGAAGCTCCGCCGGGCGGGGGGGTTCTGGTGATCAACACCAATACCCGCCACTGCCCGGCGGCGGAAGCCCGCAGCACCGTGATGCAGGTTCTGGAGCGCTATTCCGCCGTACCTTATGT
>JAISFT010000082.1 GCA_031263435.1 Treponema sp.
TGGCGGAACAGCAGTTCCTCGTTAAAGGTGCTGGCCACCTCGGCCTCAAAAATAGTGTAGTTGTACTGCATGAAGGGGTTGGACCGGGCGGAATACCAGGAGTGCATGGAGTGGCCCCCTTCGTGGGCCAGGGTAAACACGTCCCGGATACTGTCGCTCTTGTAGTTCATCAGGATGTAGGGGTCCCCGGTAAAGCTCCCTGCGGAAAAGGCCCCGGAACGTTTTCCCTTGTTTTCGTAGCGGTCCGCCCAGCGGCCCAAAAGGCCGGAACGCAGGGTTCCCACATATTCGTCCCCCAGCGGGGCCAGGGCCGCGGAAACCAGGTCCACCGCCTGATCCCAGCTTGTCTCCTTAATAGCCTTGGGAACCATGGGGACGTAGACATCGTAGTGCCGCAGTTCCTTCAGGCCCAGGACTTTTTTGCGCAGTTCGTAGTAACGGTGCAGGGGCCCCAGGTTGGCGCTGACCGCGGCGATAAGGTTGTCGTAGACCCCCTCGTCCACCTTGTCGGGGAACAGGGCCGCCTGCCGGGCGGAGGCAAAACCCCGCACCCTGGCGTGGATCACATCGTTCTTTACGGACCCCGAATAGAGGCTTGCCAGGCTGGTCTTGTGGGATTCAAAATGGCTGTAGAATTGTTCGTAGGCCCGGCGGCGGATATCCCGGTCGGGGCTTTCCATAAAGACCGACCAGGTGGATTGGGACAGGGGCCGCGGCCCCTCGCCGGTGTCAATGGTCCCAAAGTCCAGGTCCACGTTGGTCAGGACCGAAAAAGTCTCCGACACCACCCCCTCCCCCTCGGAGTGGAGGGCGATAAGCCGCTCCTCCGCGTCGCTTAAAATATGTGGTTTGTAGCGGAGAAGTTTTTTCAGGTACACCCGGTGTTCCGCAAGCCGGGGACTTTGGAGGAATCGTTCCATGTCCTCCCCGGGGATCCGCTGAATCTCCGGAGCCTCCCAGGAAGACGCAGCCTGGGCCCGGGCCGCGGCCATCATGAACTTGCCCGTCATGGTCCGCGCCGCGTTCGCGCCCTCGTCCTCAGTCTGCCGCAGGTCCGCGTAGTAGCCCAGCCGTTCCTCCAGGATTCTAAAATCCCGGACAAAGTCCAGGTAATCCGCCAGCTTTTCTGCGGAGCCCCCCAGGGTGCCCCGGTAGGCGGCGAGCTTTTCTATCTGTCCCTCGTAGTCCCCCAGGGCCGCGCCCCAAGCTTCATCGCCGGAAAACAATTTGGAAAGGTCCCAAGTATCTTCGATCCGCTGCTCCCCGCGGGCAGGTATAGTGGTTGCTGACATGGCTACAGCATAATCCCTCAGCTTTCCTGTGTCTACGAGGCGACACAGTGTAACATTACGAAGATTTTTAAAAATTTGGGCGCATTTCCGGCGCTGTCCCTTCGGACCCCCGAAGGGGCAGCGCCGGAAACCGGGCTTTGCGGGGTTCCGCTTCGCTCCATTCCCTCCGCTCAGGCAGCCTCCGGCTGCCACGCTTCGGGAACGGGGCTGTCCTATTGGACAGCCCCGCCCCTCCAATCCCTTGCGCGGACCAAAACCGCTTCGCGGTTTTGGTTAGGCAAAGCGGCGCTTTTTCCCGCAGAATTCGCAATTATTTTTCGTGATATTACATATCCTCTGCGATACGCCGGGTTATTTCCACCGCCCGGCGGGTCTTGGACCGGTTGCCGTGGAGGGTGTAAATATCCCGGAAGATGAATTCCGCCTTGCACCGGCCCCGTACCGCAGCGGCGGTTTTTCGGATATAGGCGTCAAAGCCTTCCTCATCGAACTCCGCCTTTATCCCGATAAAGTTGGGCGAGGGCTTGCGGGAATAGATGACCCCGCGGCCGCTCAACCATTCCGCCATGATCTCCTCGTCGCACCAGGGTGAAATGGAGATTTTTCGCAGGTTGGGGAGACGGCTTAGGCTGGTATCCCAGTAGGCGTGTACCGGTTCGCAGCAGCCGTAATATACCAGGCCGTATTCCCCGGCCAGTTCCTCGTAGTAAGGATACACAAATTCAGCAAACTGCTCCGGGGAAATGCCGATGCTCTCCTGACTGTTAATATGTCCCCAGAGATCCCGGGAACGAACTGCACCGGTGTAATCCTTTTGGGGAAGCTCGTCGGAAAAGCAGAAACTGCCGCTGCCCATATAGTCGTTGCCGTTGTTCAGGACCAAAAGGCCCTGTGCCTCCTGCCAGCGGAGGCAGCGCTTCAGGTCATCGGTTACCATGCGCATAAGCCGGTGGAAATCCTCCGTTTCGCTCATCATGGCGCAGTACATGTTTTCCATGCCCATAAGGTTCACTACGAGCTGGGTGGGAGTCAGGAACCAGTGGTTAAAAGTGTTTTTCCGTACCACCGGCAGGATATCCCCCAACAGGTCCTGAGCGATTTTTTCGTATTCCTCAAGGGCCGCCATATCGCAGCGGTACTCCGAAGGGCACAGCAGGGGAAGCCCCGCTTCCAGGGTTTCAAATACCGGCTCAATATGGAAACCGGGCCCTTCGGAAGCCCGGATGTGTTTCTGTTTTTGGCCGAGGAATTCGGTACTGACCGGATAAAAGACAGGAAAGAAATCCGGCGCCACCTTGTCATCGTCAAAAGTTTCATAAGCGGCTATGGGCTGGAGCAGTTGGCCCTCGATCCGGGCGGCCTGGGGATGCCCGCAGCGGTGTTCCGGCAGAATGTCTTTGAGGAAGGTCCCCTCCTCTATGACCACCATGGGCCGCTCTCCGGCAAGGCGGTTGTGGAGATACCACAGCCGTTTCCGTTCAGCCATTACCGGAAGCCGGGCGTATCCCAGTAGTTTCTTCGCCAGATCCCTTATGTATTCTCTTTCGGCAGCGGGTATCGCGGAATTAGGGGTCATGCCGTTCCTCGTTATATATGGTTTCTGACGTAAGCGATAAGCGCGTCCGCTTCCTGGGGGGTCTTGGTTCCTGTTGAAAAATAGAGCAGCCGGGGGTCCAGTTCCTTAAACCGGGCCTTGATTTCCTCGGGCGACCAGTCGTAGATCCAGAGCCGCTTCCCCGCCTTCTGTATCTTTTTCAGGAGATCCATCCATTCTATGGTCCGGGGCTGCCCGGCGCCTGGAACCCACTGGATCACCTCGATGGCTTTTATAGCCAGAATATCGTCAAGGTGGGCCAGGGCACCGACGCCGTCATAGTGGTACACGTTGTGTTTAAGGCAGGAAGCCTCGTATTCCAGGGCGGGAATCACAAACCGGCGGCACATCTCCGGGCTTATCATGATGGAAAAGTCGCACTGCAATACGGCGAACTTTTCTTCGCTGTAGGTAGGGATCCATCCGATGTAGCCGTTTTTATCCATATCCCCCGCTTCGGCCACCGCATCCACGACCTGGGGGAACAGGGCCAGAATCTTGTCCAGCGTCTTTTGCACCCGGTCAGGGTCATCGGCCAAATCAATACAGAGGTTCTGGGAACTCCGGGCCGCCATGATGGCATCCATGTTGCTATGGAGATCCAGCATGGAAATGAGAAACCGGCCGCCGGCAAATTCCCGGGCAGTCCTGACAAAGTCGAGGATCTTTGCAAAATACCCGCCGGGGGATGTATCAAGCCGGACATCAGCATCGGTATCGTCCCAAAAGGGATGAACCCAGGACGTGGCGGCTTCCGCATTGTACTCGATTTTTCCGCCCAAAAACGCGGCGAACTGATCCGGCCCCAGACTGCACTCGTAATAGGGCAGGGCCTCTCCGCCCCAATAGGTGTTTTCCATGTTAAAGGCGAAGCGTTCCAGGGCGTCCCGGTAATTGCCCGCCTCCGCCCCATACAGGTAGGGCAGGGGCATCCGCTTGTCGGTCAGGGGAGCGGTTACACTTATCAGGGGCCGGTCGAGAAGCTCTCCTTCCCAAAAAGCCTTAAAGTACGTTTTTTTCCGTTCAAAGTCGGGAATGTTCATGGTTTAACTTTTCCTTACGCGAATTCCAGCATCCGCTTGCGGTAATGGAGGTAGTTTTCAAAACTTACCTCTTCGGGCACCCCGTGATCGCAGGTGGGGATATAGCCGCCCCGCCTTTTCATCACCGGCATGATGCGGTCTACCTCCCGGTCTATGGCGTCCTTCCCCCTGGCCATTATCCGCTTGTCAAAGCCCCCGCTGATAAGGAGATCCGGGTATTCCGTCGCAGTGCGCACCACGTCGCAGCCGGAAGCCGCCTCAAAGGGGCTGAGGTAATCCATCCCCAGTTCCCGGTAGTGGGGAATAATGGGATCGGAAAACCCGTCGGTGTCCACCTGGAAATGCAGGGTGCGGCCCTTGTCAAGCTGCCGGG
>JAISFT010000094.1 GCA_031263435.1 Treponema sp.
TATCCCGCGGTGTGGCCGGTATGGTTATATCCGCTCTACTATGTGGGCTTGTTGTTTACCCGCCAAGTGGACGACGCAAAGATATGTAAAGCCAAATACGGTGAACTATGGGATGCCTACACCGAAAAGGTAAAATACCGCATTATTCCGTACATCTATTAGGCATACGGCGCGGTAGCAATTTCCATAAGCCCGGCCCTTTACCCCTTTTCTTTCAACAGCACATCGTTGTTCAACACCTTGAACGAGACAGCCTTGGGCGACATAAGGTCCCTTACCACAATGCCCTCTTTATCAAGACCGCTGGGATATTTACCCCGTGCCTTCTCCAGCAGCTCTTCCAGCCCATAGGCAAAACTGTCCCCCCGCTCTTCCAGCGGAACTACGGGAAGCCCCAGGGCCGCGCAAATTTCAAGCATCTTGTCGTAGGGAACATAGTTGCCGGAATCCCAGTCCTTTACATCGAACACATACCATGCCGGCGCGGAAAGCCGCAGCCGGTTTTTCTGTATATCCGGCCCGCAGATCTCCCCGGTAAGAACCAGGTTTTTCCCATATCCGGCAAGCTTCTCCTTCAGGCCATAGCGGTACACCGGCGTCCAGTACAGGGCCTCCGCCTCGTCCTTAATCTCCTTGTTGCGGCTGCAGCAGCCGATTTTGCCGTCGATGCAATACACAATCCCGGAGGTGCCGTCCATCTTCGTGGTGATGTAGTAGGGCTTTCCCCGCAGCTCATCAAGCAGTTCCAGAGCCGACTGTATGCGGATCTCGTCGGACGCGGGAATCCCGTTGGGCCGGTCCCCGATTATCGTCCCGCCGGCGCTCGACATTTCGGGAACATACCATTTTTTTACCCCCAGCCGTTCCGTTACATCATCCCCTTCGTGAAAACCCTCAAGTTCCGGAAACACCGGGAGCGGTAAAAAAAGCCCCTGGGAAAGCTGCCCCCGCATCTTTGCCGTGCGGATACGAAAACCCTGCCCGTTATCGTCATTTTCACGGTACGAAGAGGAGCGTAAAAATTCATAACGCGGATCAACAGGAAGGAAGCTGTCTACCTCAAAATATACCCCCAGGTCCCCTTCCTTAAACTCACCTTTTTTAACAACGCAGGTCCAGCCCATAATATGGGCGGCCTCAAGAAAGTCCGAATCGGGAATAGCCCTTAGCTCCCTGACTCTCTGAATAGTAACCAGTGCACGCATGACATCCCTCCTTGTATGGGTACTATGAGTATAGTACGTTAAAAGCGGCGAATTTGCAATTTGAAATGTTGGCCTGTTGGCCCCACGGGCAGTCCATCAGCCTGTCAGCCTGTCAGCCTGCCGCAGCGATACCGCAAGGAGTGGTTTTTTGAAGGAATATTGGGAGCTTTTTGTTGTTTTTCTTAAGATGGGGGTCCTTACCTTTGGCGGCGGTTACGCCATGATCCCCGTAGTAGAACGGGAACTCATCAACAAAAAACAGTGGATCAACATGGACGAGGTGATGGACTACTACACCATTGCCCAGATTACCCCCGGCGTCATTGCGGTAAATCTTTCTACCTTTGTCGGCTGTAAACGCAAGGGCCCCCTGGGCGGTTTCCTGGCAACCCTGGCTTTTGTGCTGCCGGGATTGAGTTTTATTACGGCAATCGCCATCTTCCTTGCCAATTTTGCGGATCTCCCGGCCGTTAAGCATGCCTTTACCGGGATCCGCGTGGCGGTTTGCGCCCTCATCCTGGATACCGTAATAAAACTGGTACGGCAGGTCTTCAGGGACAAAAAATCCGTGGTCATATCCATCATCGTCTTTGCCCTCTCCGCAGTCTGGAGCGTATCCCCCATGCTGCTCATCATCGCCTCGGGCCTCTTGGGGCTCCTGGTTTTCAGGCAGAAGCCCCTGCCCGAACCTCCCACCCGGGAACCCCCCGCACCGGAAACTTCCCCGCCGGAAGCCCCGCCGAGTTCTGCATCCGGGCCCCCAGAGGCCGGCCCGTGAATCTTTTTCTCCTCTTTGGGCACTTTTTCAAAATCGGACTTTTTTCTATCGGCGGAGGTTATGCAACCCTGCCCTTTCTCTACGAACTTGCGGACACCTATGAGCAGCTAAGCCGGGAGGATGTGGGGAACATGCTCGCCGTCGCCCAGTCCCTCCCCGGCGCCATCGGGGTCAACCTTTCGGCCTACACAGGTTTCCGCTTCGCCGGCATCCCCGGTGCCCTTGTTGCCGCGCTGGGATTGATAAGCCCCTCCATCGTAATCATCATCGTCATTGCCCGCCTTCTCCTGACCTTCAAAGAAAGCAGAATCGTAACCACCCTCTTTGCCGGCTTCCGGCCCGCGGGGGCAGGACTCCTCTCCGCCGCCGCCTTCTCCACCATTGCCGTATCCCTGTACAACCCGGACTGGCAGCTTTGGTACCAGGCCCTCCGCCCCCGGGAACTGGTCCTCTTTGCGCTGCTCTTTGTCCTGGTAGTCAAATTCAAAAAGCACCCCGTTTTTTACATCGCCATCGCAGCCTTGGCAGGGGTTCTCCTGGCCCTGTAACAGCTCCCCTGCATCAGAACAAGCGTAAACGCATAGGAATTTTTATTCTTCCTATTTTGGGCGCATTTCCTGGGTATTTCCTTCGGGGGTCCCGAAGGAAATACCCAGGAAACCGGGCTTTTCGCTTCAATTCCTCGACCCATCCAATATGTGTATAGCGGGGCTGGGAAAAATCCCGGGAAACTGCTTGTAGAGTCTGCCGCCGCTATCTCCGATACGACGTATCTTCGATACGTCGTATCTGCGATACGTTACGGCAGAGAATTCCAGATATTTTCCCGGTCTCTTCCCCAGCCCCGCTGTACACCTATAGGCGGGTCTCTACAGGGGAGGAGGTAGAGGATGGCTAATGGCTGGGGGGGTCTGCGGTATTTCCGCTGCAATCCCTTGCGCGGCCCAAAACCGGCATCCGTGCCGGTTTTGGGCCTTGGATTTTGCCTGTGGCAAAATCCATCTATCCGCCTTTGGCGGATAGCAATAGAAACAGCGGCATCCTGCCGCCGCCTTTCTCTCCGCTATAGCGGCGGCAAACAAACGATATACGATTCTATGCGTTTACCGTGAAATTTGCTTGACATCTACACAATAATGAAGTATATATGGCCTATGAGCGAAGAAGCTGTTCGTGAATCGCAGACGAAGCTGGACTTTGAAAAAGTCTGGGCCATGTTCCAGGAGACCCGTCAGATGATGCAGGAAAGCTCCCGGGAACTGGATCGGAGGTTCCAGGAAACGGACAGTCGTTTCAAGGAAACGGACCGCAAAATGCAGGAAACCGACAACAAGATCAGCCGCCTGGGCAGCCGCATCGGCGACATAGTGGAACAACTCATCGCCCCCAATATCCTGGAAAAGTTCAACCACCTCGGCTACTCCTTCGGTAAAGTGGCCCCCCGGGTAAAATACACCGACTCCCAGGGCCATTACCTGGCGGAAGTCGATCCGCTCCTGGAAAACGGCGACACGGTCCTGGTGGTAGAGGTAAAGACGAACCTGACGACCGTTGATGTAAAAGACCATGTGAAGCGGATGGAGAAGCTGCGCCGCTATGCGGATGAGCATCAGGACGGACGGAAACTGCTGGGGGCTGTGGCGGGAGCAATAGCGGCGGACGAGGCGAAGGCGTATGCGGTTAAGCAGGGGTTTTTTGTGCTTGAGCAATCGGGAGACACGGTGAAGATCAGCGTACCCACAGGCTTCACACCCCGGGAATGGTAGGGAGACGCGCATGATCATCGGTTTTATCGGATTGGGAATCATGGGACGGCCCATGTCAAAAAACCTTATCAATGCAGGCTATAAACTCGTACTGTACGATAAATTTGCAAAATTTGATGAACTCCTGGCCCTGGGGGCCGAAAGCGCCGTTTCCGGCAAAGATGCGGCGGCCCGCAGCGATGTGATCATCACGATGCTGCCCAATTCCCCCCATGTTCAGGAGGCGGTCCTGGGTTCCGGCGGCATCATCGAAGGAATCCGTCCCGGATCCACCGTCATCGACATGAGTTCCATTGCCCCCGCCGTCTCCCGGGAGATTGCCGCCGCCCTCAAAACCAGGGGGGCAAATTTCCTGGATGCCCCGGTCTCCGGGGGCGAACCCAAGGCCATAGACGGCAGCCTGGCCATCATGGCCGGGGGGGATAAAAAAACCTTCGATTCAGTCCGGCCCATCCTGGAAAAGATGGGCACCTCGGTGGTCCTGGTGGGGGACGTAGGGGCCGGCAATGTGGCCAAACTGGCCAACCAGATCATCGTAGCCCTCAACATCGCCGCCGTATCGGAGGCCCTCGTCCTTGCCGCCAAAGCCGGGGTCAAACCCCAGCCGGTCTTCGATGCCATCAAAGGCGGCCTTGCGGGCTCCGCCGTCATGGATGCCAAGGTCCCCATGATCCTGGACGGCAACTTCAAGCCCGGTTTCCGCATCGAACTCCACATCAAGGACCTGCAAAACGCGCTGGACACCGCCCGCAGCCTGGACGCCCCGGTACCCCTCACTGCCGCCGTCATGGACATCCTCCGGACCCTCCGTTCCGACGGCCTTGCCCTCAGCGATCACAGCGCCATCGTCCAATACTACGAAAAGCTCGCCAATCTCGAAGTCCGTAAAGATTAAGGAGGGGGGGCTGTTACCATACTTCGGACCCCTTGGACGGCACATTCATGTTCCGCCCCCCCTGCGCCGGAGCCTCCTCCCCGCTGCCGGACCGGGAGCCTCGTGTCCCCAGCCTAAAGCCTATTCCGGGTCCGGGCCGTGTATTCTGGCAGGGCATCGGCCTTTACTTTTTTACGGAGCAGGACAGGCGCCGTTTGTCATGGTATAAGAGGCGGTTGAACCACGCGAGATTGTGTCGGCGGAGCCGGGGGCGGGGCATAGCCCCCGGAAGAACATTTGGAATTCTCTGCTGGAGCGTATCGGAGATAGCGGAGGCAGATTCTACAAGCGTTTTCCGGGGGCTATGCCCCGCCCCCGGCTCCACCGGCATGACCTTGGGGAGGATCTACAGACTTTTGTACAAAAGTAAACGCCGATGCCCTGCGTATCCGGGACGCCCTCACCGGTTCGGGCGCAGATCTCCGGCCGGGTCCGGGGTCTCCGGCTACCCCCCCTGCGGCGCCGTCTTCCGGCAGCCAGTTTATACGCGAAGCGCAGCAAATTCCCGGCAAAATTCAGCGTTCTGCGGCGAATTTGGCTAAAGGGCCGTTCCCAAAACCAGCCGGGTTTTGGGAAGGGCTTTGGGGAAGCGGCTAAAGGGCCGGTTTCCCCTAGAATTTAAAATATTTTTTCTTTTCCCCTTGATCTTTTTTTTTCTCACTGATAGGATAGACTCCCTTGTCCGTAGAACAGGACCTTGGGATACAGCGGTATAAGAACAGGGAGTTTTTAATGCCTACGATAAATCAGTTGGTTCGTTTTGGCAGGCAGCAGGTCAGCTCTAAAACGAAATCACCGGCCTTGCAGCTATGCCCCCAAAAACGGGGTACCTGCACCCGGGTAATGACCGTTACCCCCAAAAAGCCCAACTCCGCCCTGCGGAAAGTAGCCCGTGTGCGGCTTTCCAACGGAACAGAAGTAACCGCTTATATCCCCGGTATTGGTCATAACCTCCAGGAACATTCGGTGGTCCTGGTACGGGGCGGCCGGGTCAAGGATCTTCCCGGGGTTCGTTACCATATCATCCGGGGCGCCAAAGATACCCTGGGCGTGGAAGACAGAAAACGGAGCCGGTCCAAATACGGCGCCAAACGGCCAAAGGCGTAGGGGATAGACATGGGACGCAAGAAAAAGACCGTGGACCGGGGTATCGCTCCGGATCCCAAGTACAATAGCGTAGTGGTCTCAAAATTCGTAAACCGTATGATGTGGGAAGGAAAACGTTCCGTTGGTTTGCGCATTGTCCACGAGGCTATGGGAATCCTTCAGCAAAAAGCCGACAAGGAGCCTTTGGAAGTGTTTCTCAAGGCCCTGGATAACGTAAAGCCCGTTATCGAAGTCAAATCCCGGCGGGTAGGCGGGGCTACCTATCAGGTTCCCATCGAAATTCGGGATTCCCGGCGGGAAGCTCTGGGAATGCGCTGGATCATCACCGCTGCCCGTTCCCGTTCCGGTCATGGCATGGGAGAACGGCTTGCAGCGGAGCTGCTTGATGCGTATAATAATACCGGTACTGCCTTCAAAAAGAAGGAAGATACCCACAAAATGGCAGAGGCCAATAAGGCTTTCGCCCATTACCGGTGGTAATTCAACGCTTGCCGGTGGAAGCCGGCGGCAAGGGCTGTGGCAGACACCTTTGAAGTTCTGCGGATTGTTTAGTATACTATAAAGACCGGGTCTGCGGGGCCCGGATGGTTTTTGAAATAGTTTGTCCGGTGTGTATATGCCGGGTAAAAACCGCATAGCGGGCGAACCTGTGGTTCGGTGTCGGGAGGTATAGAAGGATAATCCAGTATCATCGGCATAAAGAACAGGGTTCGGGTTGTGGAACCCGGGGGTTTAGCGCCTCCGAACCCGTATGTGGGGTCTCGCTGGAACATCATGGTTCTGCCGTGTTTGTTCCGGGCCGCCGTACAGGCGGTATGATCCAAACCGATCATCGGGGATCGGAAAAACCTGCCGGTTTTTCCGGTTCGTAACTGAGATGGGACAGGTGGACGGGACAGTAAGCAGGCGGGCCGTAAGGTTCTGGTCTGCGGGAATTTCCCTGTCGGGGAAACTTCCAAATGGAATAAAAGACCACTGCGTTTTTTGTTTCTGCTGTTTTCTCCTGCCAAATCCTATTATCACTGTTTAAAAGGCGGAATTAGCGCCGGAATGTTATTCCTGTGGCATTAATTCCTGTAGCACAAGTATTTTATTGTGTGCCCATGAAGGAGGACACCCAAAATGGCGAAGGATAAATTTAACCGTACAAAGACCCACATGAACGTTGGGACCATTGGTCACGTCGATCACGGAAAAACAACTTTGTCTGCCGCTATTACCATGTACTGTGGTAAACACTACGGTGACAAGGTAATGAAATTTGATGATATTGATAACGCCCCGGAGGAGAAGGCCCGCGGGATAACGATCAATACCAGGCACCTGGAGTATCAGTCCGATAACCGGCATTATGCCCATATCGACTGTCCCGGACATGCTGACTACATAAAAAATATGATCACCGGCGCCGCCCAGATGGACGGTGCGGTCCTTGTCGTATCCGCCCCGGATTCGGTTATGCCCCAGACGCGGGAACATATCATCCTGGCCCGTCAGGTCGGCGTACCCAACATCATTGTGTTCCTCAACAAGGTTGACCTGGTTGACGATCCCGAACTCCTTGAACTGGTCGAGGAAGAAGTTAAGGATGTTCTTACCAACAACGGTTTCCCCGGCGACAAGATCCCCATCATCAAAGGTTCTGCTTTCAGGGCCATGGAAGCCCTCAATAGTGGTTCGGAAAACGATGATACCGCATGTATCCAGGAACTCCTGAACGCTATGGACTCCTATTTCCCCGATCCGGTACGGGACAGTGATAAGCCCTTCCTTATGCCTATTGAAGACGTGTTCACTATTTCCGGCCGCGGCACCGTGGTTACCGGCAAAGTGGAGCGCGGTATACTCAAGGCTATGGACCCTGTTGAAATTGTCGGCATCAATCCCACCCAGCAGACCGTTGCTACCAGTCTCGAAATGTTTAACAAAACCCTCGAAGACGTTCAGGCCGGTGAAAATGTCGGCGTCCTGCTTCGCGGCATCGACAAAAAACAGGTTGAACGCGGCCAAGTACTTGCCAAGCCCGGCACAATTACTCCCCATTCCAAATTCAAGGGTCAGATATACTGTCTTTCCAAGGAGGAAGGGGGAAGGCACAGTCCCTTCTTTACCGGGTACCGCCCTCAGTTCTATTTTAGGACTACTGATATTACCGGTACGGTAAATCTTCCGGAAGGCAAGGAAATGGTGATGCCCGGCGATAATACCGAGATTCTCGGCGAACTGATCCACCCCATCGCGATGGAAAAGGGGCTTCGTTTTGCTATCCGTGAAGGCGGTAAAACAGTGGCCTCCGGTCAGGTCGTGGAAATTATCGAATAGCGCGCACGGTGGTATAAGCCGGGAAACCGGCTTATACCCTTGCTGTTCCGGCATTGCCTGTGGCAAGCTTTGGAGGAATAATGGTTAAGGGACGAATTCGCGTGCGGCTGCGCGGTTTTGATGTTGAATTAATCGATCAGAGCGCGAAATCCATCGTTCAAACGGTACAGAATGCGGGGGCCAAGGTTACAGGCCCAATTCCGCTTCCTACCCGTATCAACAAGGTTACGGTACTTCGTTCGCCCCATGTGAACAAGAAGTCCCGGGAACAGTTTGAGATGCGGACCCATAAACGGTTGATCGATATTATCGATCCTTCCCAGGAAGTAA
Source organism: Treponema sp. (assembly GCA_031263435.1). The sequence continues at coordinate 8,443 of JAISFT010000094.1, forward strand.
TGGATTCTTTAATGAAGCTGGAACTTCCCGCCGGGGTGGACGTTGAAATAAAACAGTAATCCTGTTTTTTGGAGTAAGAGATGCTGGGGCTATTAGCCAAAAAAGTGGGCATGACACAGGTTTTTGACGAAGCAGGCAACTTGGTTCCGGTAACGGTTCTGCGCTTTGACCCGAATGTTGTTATTGCCCAAAAGACCGCGGAAAAAGACGGATATCAGGCCGTTGTTGTTGGTGTGGACAATAAGAAAAAACAGCTTGTAACCAAGCCCTATGGCGGGCAGTTTCCCGAGAATATCCCCCCCAAAAAAACCTTGCGGGAATTGCGGGATTTTGAAAAGGAAGTTGCCGTAGGGGATTCCCTGGGAGCGGAACTCTTTGAAGGCTGCCGTTATGTGGATGTATCCGGGGTTTCCAAAGGAAAGGGTTTTCAGGGTGTTGTGCGGCGTTATGGCTTTGGCGGCGGCCGCAGTTCCCATGGCTCCAAATTCCACAGGGAACCGGGTTCCACCGGCCAGTCCACTTATCCGCACCGGACTTTTAAGAATGTTAAATTGCCGGGCCGCATGGGCAGGGAGCGGGTTACTGTTCTGAGCCTGCGGGTAGTCAAGCTGGATACGGAAAAGCAGCTTATTATGATTCAGGGTTCTGTGCCCGGGATCAACAAGGGCCTGGTGTTTGTCAGGGCTGCGGTAAAGAAATAAAGGCGGCAAGATGAATCATACGGTGTATTCAATAGAGGGCAAGGAGACCCGCAGCATCGAATTGGACGATGCGGTTTTTGGACTTCCGATGAACGAAGATGTAATCTGGTATGCCATAAACAATGAGCTTGCCAACCGGCGGCAGGGGAATGCCAGTACCAAAGACCGGGGAGAAGTTCATGGGTCCAATGCCAAACCCTATAAACAAAAGGGAACCGGCCGGGCCCGGCGGGGCGATAAAAAGTCCCCTGTTCTTGTGGGCGGCGGTGTTGTATTTGGTCCCAAGCCCCGGGATTATTCTTATTCAATTCCAAAGAAGGCAAAACGCCTGGCAATAAAAACTATTCTAAGCCTGAAAGCCCAAAGCGATATGCTAAGGATCGTGGAGGATTTTTCAATCGAGTCCGGAAAGACAAGGGATTTGGTGGGCTTGTTGAAAAACTTTGGTGATGATGTGCGGACTGTTCTGATCCTTAAGGATGATGATCCCAAGCTTAAGCAGGCGGCTTCAAATATCCCCTGGCTTTCTTATCTTTCCTATAACCGTCTGTCCGCCCACGATCTTTTTTACGGACGCCGGGTGTTGATGCTTGAAACCGCGGCGAAAAACCTCAACGGATTTTATACTGAAAAAGCCCAGGAGGCAGCGGAATGATCAACTACGAAAGCATTCTTATCAAACCGGTGCTTTCCGAAAAGGCAAATATTCTTCGGGAAGAGGGAAAGTATGTATTCAAGGTGGATCCCCGGGCCACAAAAATAGAGATTAAAGAGGCGGTTCGCCGGCTTTTTAATGTACATCCCATCTCCTGTACCGTCATGCGGGTGGGGGGGAAACCCAAGAGGCTGCGTAACCGGGCGGGGCTTACTGCCTCCTGGAAAAAAGCCATTGTCCGGCTTCCCAAAGATGAGAAAATCAGCCTCTTCGAAGGTGTGTAGAGGATAGGGAAAATGGGAATTAAGACGTACAAGCCCATCACCGCAGGAATGCGGCAGTGGACCAGCCTGGATCGCTCGGATCTTACCAAGGGCGTAAGTCCGGAAAAGCTCCTTACCTCGGGCCGGCCGGAAAAAGCCGGGCGGGATTCACAGGGACGCATCAGTGTAAGGCACAAAGGTGGCGGCCACAAACGCCTGTATCGGACCGTGGATTTCAAACGGGACAAGATCGGTGTTCCCGGCAAGGTTGCCTCTATTGAATACGATCCCAACCGTAGTTCTAACATCGCCCTTGTCCACTATGTAGATGGTGAAAAACGTTATATTATTGCCCCCAAGGGTCTCGTGGTAAGCGCCCGGATCATCAGCGGTCCTGGCGCCCCCATTGAGGTTGGGAATGCCCTGCCCCTGGAAAACATTCCTCTTGGGTTTACGGTTCACAATATCGAACTTACTCTGGGCCGGGGTGGTCAAATGGCCCGGTCCGCCGGGACGGGGGCTCTTATTGCTGCAAAAGAGGGGGACTATGTAACCCTCAAGCTGCCCTCCGGGGAGATGCGCATGGTCTTCAAAAAGTGTTACGCTACCATTGGTGTGGTGGGCAACGAGGATCATATGAACGTTTCTCTGGGCAAGGCCGGCCGTAAACGCTGGCTGGGGGTGCGGCCGACGGTTCGCGGTATGGCTATGAACCCGGTAGACCATCCCCACGGGGGTGGTGAAGGAAAGAACAAAGGTATCCATCCGGTTACCCCCTGGGGTCAGCCTACCAAGGGATATAAGACCCGGAAGAAACATAAGCCTTCATCCCGGTTTATTGTAAGCCGTGGTAAGAACAAGTAGGGAATCGGCGAGGAGTTAAGGGTGTCAAGGTCCATCAAGAAGGGGCCCTTCATAGAGAAGAGCCTGTACAAGAAGATACTGGAAGTAAGCAAGACGGGGGATAGAAAGATGATCAAAACCTATTCCCGTTGTTCTACCATCATTCCCGAAATGGTTGGTGGGACCATATCCGTGTATAACGGGAAGACGTGGATCCCCGTGTATATCACGGAAAACCTTGTAGGCCACAAACTTGGCGAATTTGCTCCCACCCGGATTTTCCGGGGTCATGGCGGTTCGGACAAGAAAGCGGCAAAGTAACAGGAAAAGAATATGGCGGAAAAAAGCGGTTATAGGGCCATGAGCAAGTATATTATTGCATCTCCCTTTAAGCTAAGGCCGGTGGCGGATCTTATCCGTCGCAAGCCCTATACGGAGGCGATTTCCCTGCTTGCAAATTTGCCCCACAAGGGTGCCCGGCTCATCGGAAAAACGGTAAAATCTGCCGCCTCTAATGCGCTGGGGCAGAATAAGCAGCTTGATGAAGACATGTTATATGTGCGGGATGTGTTGGTAAATGAAGGGCCCCGGATGAAGCGTGTCTGGTTTCGTGCCAGGGGCCGGGCCGATATGCTCCTTAAAAGGATGTGCCACATTACCGTGGTAGTAGACGAGACCGCGCGGGCCAAGGCTTCGCGTTAGCGGCGGGGGAATAAGGTGGGACAAAAAGTAAATCCGGTCGGGTTACGGCTTGGAATCAACAGGACCTGGGGCTCCCGGTGGTATGCGGATCCCAAGGAATATGCTAACACCCTTCACGAAGATATTAAGCTTCGGGCTTTAATCATGGGCATGCCCGAGACCAAAGGCGCTGATATTGCCGAGTTGGAGATTATCAGGCATCCCCAGCGGATCACCATTACGATCCATACGGCCCGTCCGGGGGTTATTATCGGGGTTAAGGGTGCAAATATCGAAAAAATTGGCTCGGAACTGCAAAAGCATGTGGCCAAGAAAATTCAGATAAAGATCAAAGAAGTACGAAACGCGGATAACAATGCCCAGATCGTCGCCCAAAACATCGCCCGGCAGCTTTTGGCCCGTTCCAGTTTCAGGCGGACCATGAAGCAGGCTATTACCAACGCCATTAAGAAGGGCAATGCCCAGGGCGTCAAAGTGAGGCTTTCCGGTCGTTTGGGGGGCGCCGAAATGTCCCGGACTGAGGAAGCCAAAGAAGGCCGGATCCCCCTGCATACGTTGCGGGCCGATATTGATTACGGTTTTGCCGAAGCCCATACCACGTTTGGTTCCATTGGAGTGAAAGTCTGGGTTTACAATGGCATGAAATACGGTAAAGAACAGAAAGAAGATGCCGGCGCTCTGGTACGGAAGCGGCGGGAGCGTGTAGGAGCGAGGGGTTAGCCATGCTGAGTCCGAAACGTGTAAAACACCGCAAGGTACAACGCGGTAATATGCCGGGAAACGCTACCCGGGGGAACAAGGTGGCCTTTGGGGATTTTGCCCTGGTGGCAATGGATCGTATGTGGATTACCAACCGGCAGATTGAGGCTGCCCGTATTGCCCTGAACCGGCACGTCAAACGGGGTGGTAAAATTTGGATCCGCATCTATCCTGACAAGCCCTATTCCAAGAAGCCCGCTGAAACCCGGATGGGTAAAGGCAAGGGTGCTCCGGAATACTGGGTTGCGGTGGTTAAGCCCGGAACGGTGATGTTTGAACTGGGCGGCATTGAAAAGACGATCGCGGAAGAGGCAATGACCCTGGCGGGGTCCAAGCTTCCGATTAAGACTAAATTTGTAGCCCGTTCCGATATGGAATTGGGTATTTAAGTGCGGGTATACTGAAAAGGGACGGCGAGGATGAAGAATTCGTTTAAAAACTTGAGTTTTCCCGAACTCAAGGCAAAACGGGATGAACTTAACCGGAAGTATATGGAATTCCGGTTCCAGATGGTTATAGGCCATGTGGATAACCCCCTGCAGAAGCGTACCATGCGCCAGCAAATTGCCCGGCTTAATACCCTGATCCGGCAGCACGAGATTACGGTGCAGAGTCAGGCGAGTGTGCCGGTGGCGGAGGCGAAATAATGGCTGAGGCGGTTAAAACCAAAAAAGAATTTGTGGGGGTCGTAAAGAGCGACAAAATGGATAAAACCATTGTGGTTGCCGTAGAAACCACCACCCTGCATTCCCTGTACAAAAAGTATGTACGGCGAATCAAAAAGCTTAAGGCCCACGACGAGACCAACGATGCGAAGATTGGAGATCGGGTCAGGGTTGTAGAGTGCCGGCCCATCAGCAAGGAAAAATGCTGGAAACTCGCGGAAATTATTGAGCGGGCAAAATAGGTCACGGGGAGTGGGAAAAAATGGTTCAGGTGGAAACGTTCCTGAATGTGGCAGACAATTCAGGGGCCAAGATTGTCCAATGTATCAAAGTCCTGGGCGGTTCCAAGCGGAAATATGCGGGGATTGGTGATATTATCGTGGTGGCGGTGAAGGATGCCCTTCCTACATCTGTGATTAAGAAAGGTTCTGTCGAAAAGGCGGTGGTGGTGCGTACTCACAAAGAATACCGCCGGCCCGATGGTACATATATCCGCTTTGACGATAATGCCTGTGTCATCATTGACGGGGCGCTTAATCCCAAGGGGAAGCGTATTTTCGGGCCCGTTGCCCGGGAACTGCGGGAAAGGGGTGAATTTATGAAGATTGTATCCCTTGCCCCTGAGGTGCTATAGGAGTTTATTATGACCCAGGCAGTACACAAGTTCAAACTGAAAAAAGAAGATACCGTCCAGATAATTACCGGCAGGGACAAAGGAAAACGGGGGCGGGTGTTGAAGATCCTCCGTGATGAGGACCGGGTAGTTGTAGAAGGCCTGAACATCGTAAAAAAGGCGCGAAAGCGCCGGAATCAACAGGACCGGGGGGGTATTGTGGAAGTTGAAGCTGCGATCCACAGTTCCAATGTGATGATAGTATGCAAAAAATGTGGCCCCACCCGGATTGGATACAAGCTGGAAAAGGATCCGGAAGGAAAAACGAGTAAAACCCGGGTCTGCAAAAAGTGCGGAGAGGTTCTATAATGGCTGTATACGAACCGAGGCTTAAGAAAATTTACCGGGAACAGATAGCAGGCGAACTTTTCAAAGAGTTCAACTATTCTTCCCCCATGCAGACCCCCAGACTGGTGAAAATTGTGGTAAGCATGGGTGTAGGGGAGGCCCTGCAGAATAAAAAGCTTTTGGATGCCGCCATTGATGATCTTACCCATATTACCGGCCAAAAGGCGGTCAAGACCAAGGCCCGCAAGAGTATTGCGAATTTTAAGATACGAACCGGTCAGGAAATTGGGGCAAAGGTAACTCTTCGCGGGACTATGATGTACGAATTTCTGGATCGGCTGGTAAATGTAGCCCTTCCGCGGGTTAAGGACTTCAGGGGGGTCAATCAGAATGCCTTTGACGGCCACGGGAATTATTCCCTGGGTATCACGGAGCAGATTATTTTCCCCGAGATTGATTTTGATAAGATTGAGCGGGTTGCCGGGCTTAACATTGTTATTGTAACTACTGCCAGGACCGATGCGGAAGCGAAGGCTTTCCTCGGCAAGTTTGGCATGCCCTTTCGGAAGTAGGAGGTACCATGGCAAGGAAAGCGATGATTATCAAGGCGTTGCGGACGCCTAAATATAAAACCAGAAAAGTGAACCGTTGCAGGATCTGCGGAAGGGCTCGCGGGTATTTACGGAAGTATGAAATGTGCCGTCTTTGCTTTCGTAAACTGGCAAGCGAAGGACTTATTCCCGGTGTCACTAAATCAAGCTGGTAAGGCAGGAGAACAAGGATGAGCGTTTCTGATCCCGTTGCGGACATGCTGACCAAAATCCGGAATGCCGGAATGGCAAAGCACGAAAAGGTTGATATCCCTACCTCCAAGCTGAAGCTTGAAATTGTAAAGATTCTGAAAACCGAAGGGTATATCAAGAATTTCAAAAAGGCGAATCAGGATGGGGCTAATGTGATTAGAGTATTTCTGAAATACGACGATCAGACTGCTCCGATTATTCACGGCATCGAGAAGGTTTCCAAACCCGGTCGTCGTGTATATATGGGCTATAAAAGCATGCCCAGAGTTTACAACGGTTATGGTACTCTTATTGTTTCCACATCTGTGGGGGTAACAACCGGCAGAAAGGCCGCCGAGAAAAAAGTAGGCGGCGAGATTATCTGTACTGTTTGGTAAGGGGCAGGTCATGTCGCGTATCGGAAAAATACCGGTCAAGGTTCCTGATGGAGTCAGGATCAGCTTCCACGATGAAGTGATGATCGTGGAGGGGCCGAAAGGAAAACTTTCACAGAAGTATCATCCTGTTGTTACCTTTGAGGACAAGGGTGGCGAGGTTATTGTGGGCCGTCTGAACAACGAAAAACAGACTATGGCTTACCATGGCCTTTACCGGAACCTGCTTAACAACATGGTAATCGGAGTTTCTGCGGGTTTTAGTAAAACGCTTGTGATCTCCGGCGTTGGTTACCGGGCGGAAGTTCAGGGCAATATCCTTAGTATGAGTCTTGGTTATTCTTCTGATGTTTATGTCGGTATTCCGGATGACCTCAAGGTTACTGCCGATGCCCAAGGCAAGGTTACTGTAAACGGGATTGATAAACAGCGGGTAGGTGAGTTTGCCGCACAAGTACGGAAACTTCGGCTTCCCGAGCCTTACAAGGGCAAGGGTATCAAATACGAGGATGAACAGATCAGAAGGAAAGTCGGTAAATCCGGGGTAAAGTGATAAAACTGCTCTGTCATTTCATTTTGAATGAAATGGTAAAGTGGTTTTTCCATAGGAGTTGATAGGAAATGTTGCGGAAAATCGTTGAAAAGGACAGAAGGCGGCTCAAAAGGAAGGTTCATATCCGTAAACGGATCTCCGGCACTTCAGAACGGCCCCGAATGACCGTTTTTCGGAGCAACCGGTCTTTGTCTGTTCAAATCATTGATGATACCAAGGGCTGTACGGTAGCTTCTGTTTCGACCCTGGAAAAGGATTTGCGGGGAATCAAGGTGACCAAAGAGGGAGCCGGACAGCTTGGAGAAGTGATGGGGAAACGGCTCCTGGAAAAAGACATCAAAACGGTTGTCTTTGACAGGAACGGGTATTTGTATCATGGAGTTATTAAGGCATTGGCCGATGGGGCCCGGAAAGCCGGGGTTCAATTCTAGGGGGCGGGATGGACGCGCAGGAAAAAGATTCTGGGCAGCTTAATACGGGCGAACAGTTGCCAAAAGACGATGTTGTCAAGGCGGGCGCTGAACTTGTTAAAACCAATGTAGAATCCGGTGGTGAAAGCCGGCCGCGATTCGAAGGCCGTGGCCGGCGGGATGGCCGGGATCGGGACAGGAATCGCGATTCTGCGGACAAGGAATTTGTCGAAAAATTGGTGAAGCTGAACCGGACAGCCAAAGTTGTTAAGGGCGGCCGCAGATTTTCATTCTCCGCACTTACGGTTATTGGTGACCGGAAAGGCAACGTCGGGTATGGCTTTGGCAAGGCCAATGATGTTTCCGAGGCGATTCGTAAAAGCATTGATAAGGCAAAGCGGAATATGGTGAAATTGCCTGTTAAAAACGGGACCATTCCCCATGAAATTACCGGGTTTTTCAAGGCCTCGCAGGTTATTCTTAAACCCGCTTGTTCGGGAACGGGGATCATTGCCGGGGGGCCGGTACGGGCAATCATGGAAGCCGGAGGCGTTACCGATGTGTTGAGTAAGTCTATCGGTGCTTCAAGCCAGTACAATGTGGTCAAAGCGACCTTTAGTGGAATTGGGACATTGATGGATGCAAAGGCCATTGCCAGAAACCGGGGCAAGTCTCTTAATGAGTTGTGGGGTTAGTATGGCGCAGAAAATTCGTATTCGTCTGGTTAGGAGTGTCATAGGTTCCCTCCCCAAACAGCGGGCAACGGTACGTTCTTTGGGACTGCGGAAAATTGGTTCAGTAAATGAATTGGAAGCGAATCCTTCGGTACTGGGAATGGTACAGATAGTTTCCCACTTGGTTTCTGTTGAGGAGCTTCCGGCCTCTTAGGGTGGGCGGAATGAGGAGATAGGAATGCACGATTTCGACTTACATGCCCCCGAAGGTTCGAACAGGCGAAAACGGATCCTTGGTCGTGGTCAGGGATCCGGCCGGGGAACCACCTCGGGGAAGGGAAATAAGGGTCAGAAAGCCCGTTCCGGGGGGAAGACTTATGTTGGTTTTGAAGGGGGGCAAATGCCCCTGTACCGCCGCTTGGCCCAGCGGGGTTTTTCCAATTATCCCTTCAAGAAGGAACTGCAGATCATTAACCTTGGGGAAATTGAGGCGCATTACGCAGCTTCAGAAACGGTAAATCCCGAAACTCTTCTTAAAAAGGGTCTGATAAAGCGAACTGCTCCGGTCAAAGTGCTTGGTGATGGTATCCTTACCAAGAATCTTACATTCGCGGTTTCCGCGGTTTCCGCATCTGCCAGGGAAAAGATCGAAAAAGCCGGAGGATCAGTTTTTATTAAGGGTGATAAGACGCCTGAGAAGCAGGAATAACGCATGGCTAATCCTTTAATTGGTATTTTTAGAGTAAAGGAACTGCGGGAGCGGATCATCTTTACTGCATTGATGTTGGTGGTTTTCCGTGTTGGGGCGGTACTTCCTATTCCGGGAATCAATGTCCGGGAACTTTCCGCATATTTCCTTTCCCAGACAAATTCGGGAAACCCCATTGTGGACTATCTGGATTTCTTTGCGGGCGGCGCTTTTTCCAACTTCTCCGTATTCATGCTTGGGATTATGCCGTACATCAGCATGTCAATCATCATGCAGCTTCTTTTGATTGTATTTCCCGGTCTTAAAAAGATTTCCCAGGAAGAGGGGGGGCGGAAAAAGATCCAGACATATCAACGGATTGGAACTGTAGGTGTTTGTATCATTCAGGCATTTGCCGTTACCCAGTATGCCCGGAGCATCATTCTAAGCGGCGTGAATCTTCTTAATATGGGGATGATCCCCTTCAGTATTATCGCCATCATGACGGTAACAACGGGGACCATGTTTTTGATGTGGGTTGGGGAGCAGATTACCCGGCGGGGGATTGGGAACGGGATTTCGCTTCTTATCTTTGCCGGTATCGTGGCCAGACTTCCCCAGGCCCTTTATGAGCTGGGAGACAGGGTCCGGAATGGGCTTAACCCTGTATTTGTGATTGTGGTCTTTGTGGTCTTTGTGGCGGTGATTGCCTTGGTGGTGTTTGAGCAGCAGGGACAGCGGAAGATCCAGGTCAACTACGCCAAACGGGTGGTAGGCCGGCGGATGTATGGGGCCCAAAATACCTATATCCCTTTTAAGATCAACCCATCGGGGGTTATCCCGGTGATTTTTGCCTCTTCTATCCTCACATTTCCCCTGCAGATTGCCACTACCGTGGGGGGGAACCATCCGTGGCTGAATGCGGTATCCCAGGCTTTGAATCCCAGGGGACCCCTCTACAATGTCCTGTATGTCCTTCTGATCATCTTTTTTGCTTATTTCTATACCCAGGTAAGCCTTAACCCCATCGAGATAGCCAAACAGATCCGGGAAAATGGCGGATCCATACCCGGTATCCGGACGGAACGGATTGAAGAATACCTGACCAAGATTCTTAACCGGATTGTCTTGCCCGGTTCTCTATATCTGGCTCTTATTGCGGTTATTCCGACTTTTATCCAGTGGGCCTTTGACTTTCCCACCTCAATTTCCTACCTTATGGGGGGTACGTCCCTGTTAATACTGGTTGGGGTGGACTTGGATACCATGAGCCAGGTTGAGGGGTTGCTTAAAATGCATCACCACGAGGGGCTTACGAAGCGCGGCCGGCTTAAGGGGCGGAATTTGTAGGGTTTGGGTGGTGTCCCGATTGACGGATTGTGAAAAATTCGATATTATAGGTAGTTACCCGTAAATTTGCGGGCCCGTAGTCTTGCGGGGTAGTATTATAGAGGAGTGAATGGATGAAAGTCCGGACCAGTGTAAAACCAATTTGTGATAAGTGCAAGGTTATCAAACGAAACGGTGTCGTCCGTATCATTTGTCAGAATCCCAAGCATAAGCAGAAACAGGGGTAATCTATGGCGCGTCTTGTAGGGGTGGACCTCCCGAATAAGCATACCAATATCGCATTGACGTATATTTATGGTATCGGCAATTCCAGTGCCGATGCGATTTGTGAAAAGGCAAAAATTGACCCCATGCGGAAGATCAACGATCTGTCCCAGGAAGAACTGAACGATCTGCGGCAGATTATTGAGGGGGAATACAAGGTAGAAGGGCGTCTTCGTACCGAAATTGCCTTAAATATCAAGCGTTTAATGGATATTGGCTGTTACCGGGGGCTGCGGCATCGTAAAGGGTTGCCTCTCCGGGGTCAGCGGACCAGGACCAACGCCCGTACGCGCAAGGGCAAGAAGAAGACGGTTGCCGGGAAGAAGAAATAGCGGCTGAGCGGTCCGGAATGCCGTGCCCGGCACGGCGGTTGGACCCTTGGCCACGGAGGATAAAGTGGCTGCTAATACAAAGAAGCGAAAAGAAAAGAAGTCCGTATATGAGGGGAACGTATATATCCAGGCTACGTTCAATAATACGATCGTTACCATTACCGATCTTATGGGGAATGCTGTTTCCTGGGCCAGTTCCGGCGGGCTTCAGTTCAGGGGGGCCAAAAAGTCTACCCCCTTTGCCGCACAAACGGTAACGGAGACCGCAGTCCAGAAAGCCATGCAGGCAGGTCTGCGGGAAGTGCATGTGTATGTTAAGGGGCCGGGGATAGGCCGCGAGTCGGCAATTCGGCAATTGGGGGCTTTGGGCATCAAGGTGAAGTCCATCAATGATGTAACGCCAATCCCGCATAATGGCTGTCGGCCGCGGAAAGCCCGCCGCATGTAAACCCAAGGGGGAAAAGGAATACTATGGCTAGATATACCGGGCCGGTGTGCCGATTGTGCCGGGTGGAACAGAAAAAGCTGATGCTTAAGGGGGATCGTTGCAAGAGTGACAAGTGCCCCATTAATAGAAAACGGTCTGCACCGGGGAAAGATCCCAAAAGTCGCCCGGGAAAGCGTTCCGATTACGGTGTTCAGCTCCGGGAGAAGCAGAAGCTTAAGAGAATTTATGGCATGCAGGAAAAACAGTTCAGCCTGTTTTTTGAGCGGGCCCTTCGTATGACCGGCATCACCGGTGAGAATCTGTTTGTGCTTCTGGAACGCCGCTTGGATAATGTAGTGTACCGGCTTCGTCTTGCTACATCGCGGAGCCAGGCCCGGCAGGTGGTACTTCATGGCCATGTTGTGGTAAACGGGAAGAGGGTTAATATTCCGTCCTATCTCGTAAAACCCGAAGATGAAATTTCCATTATTGAATCCAGCAAGAGTCTGGTGATCTTTAAGGATGCCCTGAAAGAGTACGGCAGATCCGGGGTAATGCCCTGGCTTCAACTGGATCCTGATGCTTTGAAGGGTAAGTTCCTCGCCGCGCCGCGCCGTAGCGATATTACTGATTTGGCGGATATCAGGGAACAGATGATCGTTGAATTATATTCTAAATAAGGAGTGCCTATGGCCCGGAAGAACCTTCTTAAAGGATTCAAGCGCCCCAAAGGTATTACCTATGAGCATGGCGAGTTAAAGCAGAACTACGGCAAATTTACCGCATCTCCCTTTGAACCAGGATTTGGTACGACGGTTGGTAATACTCTCCGCAGGGTCCTTCTTTCATCGATCGAAGGATATGCCATTACGGCGATTAAGATAACATCTTATAACGAAACCGGAACTGCCCATGCAGTATCCAGTGAGTTTGAGATTATTCCCAATGTAGTCGAAGATACGTTGGAGGTAATCAACAATCTTAAACAAATCCGTTTGAAGCTTCCCGATGATATAGAGCAGGACATCATCCTTTACGAGTGGTCCGGCAAAGGGGAAATTAAGAGCGATGATTTTGCCCGAACCGGGCAGGTTGAGGTGTTGAGTACCGGTCAGCATGTAATGACTCTGATGGATAACGCCAGGCTGGAGATAGAGATCCAGATTGACCTTGGACGGGGTTATGTACCTTCTGAAGTGAATGAGCGTTACGTGGATATAATCGGTACCATTCCTTTGGACGCGATTTTCTCTCCGGTCAAAAAAGTGAAGTACGCGGTAGAACCTACACGGGTGGGGCAGCGCAGTGATTACGACAAGCTTGTCCTTGAGATTTGGACCGACGGTACTATAAGACCGGATGATGCCCTGGCGGAGGCGGCGAAAATCGCCAAAGATCATTTTTCGGTATTTATCAATTTTGACGAAAACAGCCTTGGTTCTGATGATGATTTTGATGAAGACGATGAGCGGGTACGTCAAATCCTCAATACGCCGGTAGAGGAACTGGAACTTTCTGTTCGTTCTTCCAATTGTCTTAAAAACGCGAACATCAAAACCATCGGGGAATTGACGCGGAAGACCGAGGATGACATTGCCAAAACCCGGAATTTCGGGAAAAAATCCCTCCAGGAGATCAAGGAGAAACTTAAAGACTGGAACCTGAACCTGGGGATTACTGATATAAATCAGTTGAAGAACGCTGTACGCGTTGCCCCTCATAAGGAAGTAGAAGATGAAACATAGGAGAGGGTTTAATCCCCTTGAGCGGACTTCCGCACATCGTAAAGCGCTTCGCCGCAGTATGGTAACGTCCCTTTTTAACTATGAGCGGATTAGAACTACCAAGGCAAAGGCCTTGGAAATCCGGCGCAGTGCGGAAAAGCTTATTACCCGGGCCAAGGTGGATTCGGTTCATAACCGCCGTATAGTTTCCAGCCGGCTCTATAACGAAGGAGTGGCCGCAAAGCTTTTTACCGACATTGCCCCGCGTATGAAAGATCGGGCCGGCGGCTATACCCGAATCATCAAGCTCGGTGAACGGGCCGGGGATGCTGCGGAAATGGTTATTCTGGAACTGGTTGATTATAAGCTCGACACGGAAGGGGCGGATAAGAAAGCCAAAAAAACAGTTAAGACGGTGTCAGGCAAAAAGCCCCCGAAAAAAGAAGGCGGAAAGGGCGGCAAGAAAGAGAAGTCGGCCGAAAAAGCCTGAGCAGAGGGGGAGAGAAATGTCGAAAGCGCACAGGGGTAAGGGTATCCGCACACTGGTAAATTACGGCCGGGGGGAATGCCCGGTGTGTAAACGAACCAATGTAAAGGTCCTGTATGAACACGAATCCGGTGAAGCAAAGGTGAAGCTCTGCAAGACCTGCCGGGCCGCCGTAAAACACGGCAAGAAAAGTATCGTTCACGATTAATTTTCGAAGGGATTTTCGAGAAGGATATTTCCGCCGGCCAGGACTTCTTCTGCCAATGCCCTGAGGGAAGGGTTGTCTATTGTGATATTCCGCAGCCGCAGCAGGTGTCTGCTTGCCAGGTTTTCGGTGTAGTGATAGAGCGGGTAGACCTTGAAACCGGAGAAACCGTTTTCATAGTGATTTACCAGAGGGATGATACCTGCCTTTTCAATAGTAATTTTTGCGTCATGGTGTTTTATTCTTACAAAGGCAAGGCCCCCCAACTGGGTGGGGCCGGTAGTCTGTGCGGATATAAAATTTCCCAATGAATAAAAACAGAGTGTTTTTTGCCCATCAGGGCGATCCAGAAATTCGTATGGTTCCAGTACATGGGGGTGGTGGCCGATGACCAGGTCAACCTGGTTGTCCGCAAGAAAACGCGCCAGGCGTTTCTGTTCCCCGCTGGGGCTATGCTGATATTCCACACCCCAGTGCATGGAGACAACCAGAAAATCGCAGAGGGGACGCAGGGTTTTAATTTCTTTTTCCATTACGGACTCATTGATAAGGGCTACCAGGTAGGGCTTGTCTCCGGGCAGGGGCAGGCCGTTTGTTCCGTAGGTATAGGAGAGGAATCCTGTTTTTATGCCGTTCTTTTCGACAATGACTTTTCTGGTATCCCGGTCTTCCTGTGAACGGTAGATGCCCAGATACTGAATGCCGGGAACAGTATCCCAATAATCCATGGTTGCGAAAACCGCCCCTTCCCCTTTGTCCATGATGTGATTGGTGGCATGGTTAATCACATCAAAGCCGGCGGCCTTCAGCGCATCGCCGGCCTCCTGCGGAGTATTAAACCGGGGATACCCGGAAAACCCGTGTTCACTGCCCCCCAGCGTGGTTTCCTGGTTGATAAAGGCAATGTCCGCCGGTTCAATGAGGGATTTTATCTCCGAATAAAAGCCGGTGAAATCGTAGGTTTGGGTTTCCGGATTGGGACGGATCATGACATCGTGAAAAAGGTTGTCCCCCACAGCCACCAGGGAGAGATAGTCCGGGCTGTCCTCCGTTTCGATCCTGCCTTCCTGGTTTGCCTCCGCGGCTGCGACAGCCGACGGATCTTTGGGACCGGGCCCGGATTCTGTTGAGGCTGCTGTTGTTGTAACCGCAGTTACGAGCGCCGTTTCCGGCGCCGATTTTTGCAGCAAACAAACGAGACAGGTTATCAGCACCGTTACGATGAGTTTTGTTTTCACGGCAGGTACAGGATCAGCATGGACCAAAGTCTTTCAAGCGGCAAGGGGCTGGCGCCCAGGGCATCGGCGTTTACTTTTGTATAAAGATCCCCACCTCACATAAGCGTCCTCTCGATACCCCGCATAGCTCCTGCTCACAGACATTTCCTCCCCCTCGCAGAGCAGGACAGCGCCGTTTGTCTTGGTCTAAGGGCCGGTTGAACCAGACGAGCTTAGGTCCGCCGCCGCCGGACCTAAGCTTGAAAAGGATCTACAGACCTTTGTACAAAAGTAAACGCCGATGCCCTGGGTCTGCCGCCAGTAGCTTCATTACAAGTATCCTAATATAATTCATCTTGTTATGCAGTCAGCAGCACCTTCAAAAGCCGATACTATCCATTACCTTGACCCTATTCTTGATCTGATGGGCAGGAAGTGGCCGGATAACAGAACCGTTAACATTGTGTTCCACGGTCACAGTGTTCCTTCAGGCTATTTTGCTACTCCTTATGTCAACACATTCGAAGCGTACCCTGCCCGGCTGCATCAAAGTCTTAAGGAACGGTTTCCCTTCGCTGTAATCAATATCATCATAACCGCCATAGGCGGTGAAAATTCCCAATCCGGAGCGGCGCGTTTTACCGGCGATGTACTCTGCCACAAACCCGATATAGTTGTCATTGATTATGCTCTTAATGATCGGGGAATTGGTCTGGAAAAGGCGGAAGCCTCATGGAAAGCCATGATCGAAGCCGCTCTGGCAAAGGACATAAAGGTACTCCTTATGACCCCCACCTGGGACCAGTCCTATTTCGAGCAGGATGAAAACTGGAAGTCCCTGGAGGCCCACGCCGAACAGGTGCGGAACCTGGCCGCCCATTATCATGTCGGGCTGGCAGACAGCTTTGAATCCTACAGGCAGCATGTCCACCGGAAGGAAGACCTTGTCA
>JAISFT010000136.1 GCA_031263435.1 Treponema sp.
GAGGCTGTTCCAAAACTGAAGTTTTGGAACAGCAACCTTAGATTTAATAGAAAAAGCGGGCTTTAGACCGCTTTTTCGGAAGCCTGTTCCAAAACTAACCGAGTTTTGGAACAGGCTCATACAGTTTTGTAAATCCGATTGACAATAAGAAATTCCGGGGCTATTATTCATTCATAGGCTGAGCGTTCAAAAGGAGCTACCATAATGATTTCCCGGGAACGGGTCCGTGCGGCGATGTCTTTCAAAAAACCCGATCGGATTCCGGTACAGTACTATTACTGTCCCGTGGGCTACTATGAGCATGGGGATAAATTGAACGATCTCTACGCTTCCATGGAGGGGGACTTTGCCCCCTTTGTCAGGATGGAAGTTCCTGTTTTATCCCCTTCGGACTTCGATGAATCGGGGAAGTATCACGCCTACAAAAAGGATGATTGGGGGGTGCTTTGGGAATTCCGTATCTTCGGTATCGCGGGGATACCCAGGGAGTTCCCCCTGGCGGACGCCGGGAAAATAGAGACCTTTCATGCGCCCCCCGCGCCGGAGCCGTCCGATGACCTTGCCGGGGCCCGGGAAAAGACCCTGCGAAACCCCAGGGATACTTACTACCGGCTTCAGGGCTGCGGGTCCCTTTTTGAGCGGATGATTGAACTCAGGCCCGAGTCCGACGTGTTATGCGATCTCATTTCTGATGAACCTTACATACACAGGCTTGCGGATATTATCATGAGGTATAACACCGCCCTGGTAAAAGAGGCTGTAGCGGCTGGGGCGGACGGCATAGGCTTTGGGGATGATTACGGTACCGAACGGGGCCTCATCATGAGCCCGGCTTTGTGGCGTTCCTTTTTTAAGCCCCGGCTGCGGGAACTTTTCCGGCCCGCGGTTGAAGCCGGTATGGATGTGCATTTTCATTCCTGCGGATACGTGTGGGACCTGCTTCCCGATTTCGCGGAGATTGGGGTAACTTCAATCTGGCCCCAACTGCCCGCTTATGACATGGAAAAGCTCGCGGAGCGCTGCCGGGACCTGGGCCTGGCGGCGGCTATTCATACGGACCGGGCCAGGACTATGACCTACGGAACTCCGGCGGACGTGCGGGACATGGTGCTTCGGGAATACGAAACTTTCAAACTCCGTGACGGCGGAGGGTGGTTTTATATTGAAGCGGATAACGGTTTTCCCTGGGCCAATTTGGAAGCCCTTGTAAATACTATAAAGGAAATACGGTAGACCTATGGACAACATTATACACCAATCCCTGGACGGGACCTGGAAACTGGCGGTGATCCGTCAGGAGCATCTCAAAGAAATGAAACCGCCCGAAACTTACGAAGCGGTCGTTGGGGCGGGGGCGATAGACGGCGCGGTTCCGGGTAATTTTGAAATTGACCTGGAACAGGCGGGGATCATCAAAGACCCTTTCTTCGGCGCCAACCTGCTTGATATGTTCCAATATGAAAACTGTCACATCTTCTACGCCCGTAAATTCAGCTACACCCCTATGGCGGACACATCTCCTGAGTTTGTCTTTGAGGGTATTGATACTATCGCCGACATTTATCTTAACGGCCAATTTCTGGCCCATACGGAAAATATGTACATCACCCACCGGATTGGCGCGGCGGCTCTTAAAAACGGCGAAAATGAAATAGTGGTACATTTACTGCCGGTTTGTATTGAGGCCCGGAAAAACAAGGTGTCCGCCGGAAACAGGCACCTTAAATACAATTACGAATGTCTGCGCCTCAGAAAATCGCCGGCCATGTTCGGCTGGGACATCACCCCCCGGCTTGTGTCCGCAGGGATCTACCGTTCGGCGGGCATCTACCGGCGCCCGGCGGACAGTTTTAAGCAGATCTACCTTATGACCGTCACGGCCGACCGCCGGCGAAACAGCGCGGAAATGGAACTTTTCTTTGATGTCGAAATTGGTGACCGTCCGGTATCCGGGTACAGTATTTCTGTTGCCGGTAAATGTGGAGAGTCTGAATTTTCCTATGAAGACCGGCTATGGTTCACCGCCGGCAAATGGCGCTTTACCCTTTCAGATATCAAGTTATGGTGGCCCAGGGGTTATGGTAACCAGAATCTCTACGAAGTAACCATGACATTAAAGCGGGCGGGTAAACCGGTAGACAGTTATACTGCTACGCTGGGGATACGCACGGTAAAGCTGATCCGCACAGGGACCACGGATATGTTTTTTAACGGCGATTTTCATTTTGAGGTCAACGGAAAGCGGGTTTTTATCCTTGGGACCAACTGGGTTCCGGTGGATTCCTATCACTCCCGGGATAAAAAACGAATTCCCGAAATCATGAAACTCCTTGAGGACATAGGCTGCAACGCGGTTCGATGCTGGGGAGGTAACATATATGAAGATCCCCTCTTTTACCGGTATTGTGACGAAATGGGGATCATGGTATGGCAGGATTTCGCCATGGCCTGCGGGATATACCCCATAGATCCGGAATTCGCGGCGGTGATTCGGGAAGAAGCGACACAGGTCGTCCGGGCCCTCAGGCAGCATCCCTCGATCATCCTCTGGTCCGGGGACAATGAGTGCGATCAGTTCATCGCCGGCGACGGTTACGGAAGGGACCCCAACTTTAACCGGATCACCCGGGAGCTGCTTCCCGACGTGGTAACCATGGAGGACCCTGCCCGGCCCTTCCTGCCCAGTTCCCCCTACATTGACAGGGAAGCCGCGAAACTGCCCCAGGCATACCTCGCGGAGAACCACCTCTGGGGTCCCCGTGATTACTTCAAAAGCCAATTCTACAAGGGTTCTCTCTGCCACTTTGCCAGTGAAATGGGTTACCATGGATGTGTATCTGTAGAGTCTCTCAAAAAATTTATTTCCCCGGAGAAACTCTGGCCCTGGCAGAATAACGATGAGTGGCGGATCCATGCGGCTTCCCCGGAACTTGACGAGGGGGGGAGTTATCTGTACCGTATCGAGCTCATGGCAAAGCAGATCCGGGAATTATTTGGGGATATACCGGATAATCTTGAGGATTTTGTTCTGGCAAGTCAGATATCCCAGGGGGAGGCAAAAAAATTTTTTGTGGAACTTTTCCGTACCGGTCAGCCGAACCGTTCCGGTATTATCTGGTGGAATCTCATCGACGGCTGGCCTCAGTTCAGCGACGCGGTAGTGGATTACTACTTCGATAAAAAGCTTGCCTATTACTACCTGCGACAAAGCCAAAAACCTTTGATCCTCACCTTTACCGAACCCCGCGACTGGAAGTTGACCCTCACGGCGGTAAACAACTCGGGCCGCCGGCGGGAGTTCCGGTATAACGTGAAGGATTACGATACCCGAAAGACCCTCCTCTCCGGGACGGGTTCCTGTGAAGACGAGGGGGTATACGAATTGGATTCCCTCCCCTACAGCCAGGGTGAGAAGAAGATATACCTCATGGAATGGGAAGATGTCTCCGGGGCTGCCGGGGAACTATCGGGGCGTAATCATTATCTTGCGGGTAATCCGCCTTTTGCCCTTTCCTATTACACCGCTTTTCTGCGGGAAATCTACGGAGAATATTTCAGCCGGAAAAATTGACGGGCCGCCGTATAACTCAGCACAGGAGCGGTAGTTCATTTTAATCCTGGCAAAAAACATTAACAGTGCGCCGGGTACTGTTTCGCGGCAGACCGCGCAAGGGATTGGAGGGGGGCCGTAAGGCCGCCACGCCGCAGGCGGGGCCGGAGCGCGTAAGCGCGGAGCCTACAATCCGCCGCCTCCTGCGTCGGATTTCCGGCCGGGGCGCACTCGGTAATGCGTCCATCCATGGACGCTTGGGGTGCGCCCACAAAACCATGCACCGCATGGTTTTGTCCCGGAAAGCCCGGTCCGTGGGCCGTCCTGCCCTATGGGCAGGTTGGCCCACGGATGCGCCCATATTCTTATGCTGTTGGAATGTCAGCAGCAGTTTTAGTGTTCCAGCTTCAGTGTTTTTGTCGGCTGATCGCACACCTCGCCCGGGCCGAAGTATTGGATGGCGCCGGGGTAGAGGAAGCGGGTCTCCACCGCCCAGGTATCACGGGCCGCAGCAAAGGCCTTGAATGGTTTACCGTCCAGTTCCACCAGGGCTTTTTTGATAACCGGCTTTTTGGAGCCGTGGCGCTGTTCCATGTTCATCATCATGGTCAGGGGAACCCCGCCGGCTATCCATTGGTCCGCCGGGGCGGTAAGGTTCCGCACACTGGAGATGTAACCGGTAAGTCCCGACGCGATGAGCACAAAAGCGCCGAAACCCAGGGAATAGCAATAGTCGGCGTCAAAATTGGAGGGGAAGGCGCAGCGGCCCTCGTAGCCGAAGAAATGCCCCAGGGCGCTGAACTTTCCCTTGTAGCGGCCTTCGGCTTTCAGGGCGGCAAGCCGCTTCCCGGCCATTTCCAGGAGGAGCTTTTCCGTCTCGATACGGGAAACCTGGACATTGCCGTGGGGGTCCCTGTCCATGAGGAACTGTTCGGCGATGTCCGGCGGGAGGCTGCGGATGAGTTCATAAGAAGGGCCCGTCAGTTTGGCGTCAAGCCAGGCAAGCTGTTCCTGGAAGGAACGGAATTCGGCAAACGCCTTCGCGTCCTTTGCCATAACATCGTTGAGCTCCGCGATGAGGGCTTTCATCTCGGGGATGAATTCCACCAGGCCCTCGGGAATCAGGACTACGCCGAAGTTGTCGCCCTTTTCCGCCCGGCGGACTATGGAACCGCAGATCTGGTCTACAACCTGGCCCAGGGAGAGCTTCCCGGCTTCCACCTCTTCGGAGATGAGGCAGATGTTGGGCTGGGTTTGCAGCGCGCATTCCAGGGCGATATGGCTTGCGGAACGGCCCATGAGCTTGATGAAGTGCCAGTACTTCTTGGCGCTGTTCGCGTCCCGCCCTATGTTTCCAATAAGCTCACTGTAGGTCTTAACCGCCGTGTCAAAGCCGAAGGATGTTTCGATGTACTCGTTTTTCAGGTCCCCGTCAATTGTTTTGGGACAGCCTATGACCTGGACGGCCGCGCCTTTTTCCAGGAAATATTCGGCCAGGAGCGCGGCGTTGGTATTGGAATCGTCCCCGCCTATGATGACCACCGCGTCCAGTTTGAGCGCCTGGGCGGCCGCCAAAGCCGCGGCGAACTGCTCCGGCGTTTCAATCTTGGTCCGCCCCGAGCCTATGATGTCGAAGCCCCCGGTATTCCGGTATTGGTCGATAATCTCATCGGTAAATTTCAGATATTTGTTGTCCATAAGCCCGCTGGGCCCCCCCAGGAAGCCGTACAGGACCGAAGCGGGGCTGCCCTTTTTAAGGCCGTCGTAAAGCCCCGCGATAACGTTATGCCCCCCCGGAGCCTGGCCGCCCGAAAGGATGACCCCCACCGTCAGGGGGCCTCTGATTCTATCGTTCTTTCCGTTCCCGAAGACCGCTATAGGCTTTCCGTAGCTATGCTTGAATATGGCCTTAAGGTCCCCCTGATCGGCCGCCGATTCGGTGGGAGCCCCCAGTTCGACCGCGATCCCGGTTACCTCCCGGGAAAGGCTTGCGGGAAGTTTAGGCTGATACCGGTAACGGGCTTGTTGTAAAGCCGAAATATCCATGTCAGGTCTCCTTCAAAAAATAATTGGTGTAACGTGAGGTTTTGAAAAACCTCATGTTTTGAGATGTTAGCAGATTTTACCGGTTTAAGCTATAGACCGCGTTGCTTCCACCAGGATAGAAAAATCCGATACCGCAGGGCTTGCCCTGCGGTAGTTCATTGCACCGGCCCTGACTTCTTCAATACTTTACCCTGACACCGGTCGTTATGGAGAAAGGCGGCATGGGATACATGTTGTAGGATTCATAAGACTGGTTGAGTATGTTGCGCAGGGCCGTGAACACCGTAAAATGCTCCCCCAGGTTCTGGTTGACGGTGAGGTTAAGGAGCAGGCAGGGGGCAAGTTCGATGATGTTGGTGGTACTGTAATAGCGGAGGCTCTCGTAGTGGGCCTGAAACGCGAGGGAACCACTCCCCCAGGAAAGGTCCACCGAGGCCCCCAGGGTGTGCATGGGCTGGTAGGGGATGCGCTTTTGGTCTTCCCAAGTGTAACCGTAACTTAAAAGATAACTCAACAAATACTGATAGGAGAGGCCGGGGCTTATCTTTTTGATCGGCCCCCAGGATACGGGGAAAGCCGCCTTGAGCCGGACATCGGCGCCGAAAAAGGCCGCCTCCCCGATGTTCTGGGGCTCCCAGAAACCGCCCAGAACCTTGTGCCAGTGAATGGAATCCCGGGTGTACTGGGCGAACAGGGCGCTCTCCAGGGTAAAAGTTTCCCGGAAGCGGAAATCCGCCCCCAGATCCGTCCCCCAGCCGTCCTCGGGCCGCAGGTCGGGATTACCCTGTCCCCCGCCGCCGGACCAGTAGAGGTCCTCAAAGTCCGGGAACTTAAAACTGCGGAAGTAGTTGTGCCGCACTGTCAGGGATGGGGTGGGCGTCCACAGAAAACCCAGCTTGGGCACCGGCACTATCCCGCCGCCGTCGGTTACGGCTTTAACGGAGGGGACGATACGGAAGTCCCGGTGAGGGGCGTATTCGGCGGTCAGGTAGAGGCCGCCGTCGTGCCGGTCCCGGCTGCCTATCCCGGTGGAGTCCAGGCGGATGTAGCGGTAATCTCCGCCCGCCCGCAGGGTCAGGGCCGCGAGGGGATACCATGCCCAGCGGTTTATCAGGGTGACGCCGTGCTGGTCGTGGCGGGAGAGGGGCGCACCGTAGCGGTCGTAGTCCATCCGCGCCCAGGAGTGGCTTACCGAAGCCTCGACCGCCAGATCGTCCCGGAATATCACCGGCGCCTCGAACATCAGGCTGTCCCTCACGGTAAGGTCGTTCTGGACGCCGATGACGCTGGAAAAACCCGTGGCGGGGATGTTTTTATCGCTGTAGTAGCCTTCCGTCCGGAAAATCAGCTTGGAATAGTCCGGGAAATTCCAGGTAAGCAGGGCGCCGCCCCCCGCGTCAAGGATCTCGTTGTGTTGTTTCCGCCGGATCTGCCCCAGAAACGAGTCCTTGTAGAGGTAGTGGTTCCCCGCCCGGTTGCCGAATACGTGGGCCCCCGCAGAGAAGGCCGGTGAACCCCAGGACAGGGACAATTCCAGCTTCTGGGTGTCCGCCAGGTCCTGGCCCTGGGGGCCGCGCTCTGTGCCGTCCCAGTCGGTCCAATCCCCCGGCATATAGGAAAGGTTGGTAAAGCCCGCGCCGAAATGGAGGCCCTCTTCCCGGTCCTTGCGGGTGATAATGTTGATGACTCCCCCCAGAGCGCCCGAGACATTGTACTTGGTATCCGAACCCCCATAGATAACCTCAATACGCTCGATATTGTTCATCCCCAGGGTGTTAAAGTCGAAGTCCCCGGACATGGCGGAGTTGACCGGGACCCCGTCTATCAGAATGGCGATGCGCTCGGTGTCGAAGCCCCGGAGGTTCACATCCGCAGTGTTGCCGTAAGCCCCGCGGCGGGTGATGCCTATGTCCAGGGCTTCCTCCAGAAGGGTCGGGATGTCCGGGGCGGCGATGCGCTCTATCTCGTCTTTGCCGATGACCTGCCTTTGGGCGGTCGTCTCCGGGGGGGCGCTTATAACGATTTCCTCAGCCGTGCCGAAGTCGGGGTAGTCCCAGTCATCCTCCGCCTCCGTCTCCTGGGCCGGGGTTCTGGGGAGGGTTAGGAGAATGAGAAGGGCGAGGGCCGGCAGCTTTTTCACAGGTTTTTCACCTTGTGCTGGGGGTCCCCAACGGAGAGGTCCAGCATCTGGTTCATGTTGCCGGTGGTGAATTTCGCTATGGCCTCCTCCAGGGTTTCCGTTTCCGTGGGGCCGTATCTGTTATTCTGGTCGTTGGTAAAGGCCAGGAACACCTGGGTGCCCTCTTCGTTCATGTTGAGGAAGTAGATGCCGTAGAAGCGGCCTGTTGGACTATCCTTCCTGGGGGGGAAATAGTCAGGCGGCTCCGCTTTGGACCAGTCAACCCAAACCTGCTCGTGTTCCGGCCAGTATTCGATGATGATGATGCCCCCGCTCTCTGAAAAATTCTCCGCGTACACAATGTCCCCGGCAAAGTTCTCCTGAAAGCCGATGTCCTCCCAAATAGCCCCGCCGGCGACAAGGGCGCCCAGATTGCCGGGGTTATGGGGCTCCCGGGTGATGCGGATCTCCTCCACAATGCGGCCGTACTCGAAACGCCAGACCCCGTAAAGCCGCTCGTCAAGCCCCCCGCCGCCCTCAAGGGGATCGGCCTCCAGGGCGCAAGATGCCGGGAGGAATACCGCACCCGCAAAAGCAAGAAACAAAAGGACGCGGCCCAAAGCCGCCTTATAATGAATCATAGTATTGTTACGCCTCTCCTCATTACTCTTTTCTCCGCCCCCTATTTGCGTTATATTTACCTACAGAGGCAGACATGAACGCAAACAGAGAGTATAAAAGCAGCGTTTTTTCACTTTTGTTTAGCGAACCCGATATTCTCCGCGAGTTGTACGGGGCATTGAAGGGCATTACCCTGCCCCC
>JAISFT010000164.1 GCA_031263435.1 Treponema sp.
CGGTCAAGTCCAGCGTAAAAAACGCTAATTTTTCTCCTGCGCTTTCAGACTTTTTGGCATTTTTCGCCGATTCTTGCATCACTCTGCCCACTAAGTGAACGCCTATGGTGCCAGGCACCATTCTGGCTGGGGGGTAGGCGGAACTAAAAACCCTGCGGGTTTTTAGTTTGCGGAGTTTTGTGGTAAAACGCTTCGGCGTTTTACCACAAAACTCCATGACGGGGAACAAGCAGGGTTTTTATGGAGCCGGAGGGGGGGCCAGGGGAAAAGCGGAAGCTCAAGGGCGCAGCCCTTGAGCCGGCTACGGGCGGATTGGCCGTGGTAGCGGGCCCCCCCTTCTAAGGGCTGCCGCGGCTTTGCCCTTTTTGGGCCTTTATGATATGCTCCGTTACGCGTCTGCCCGGCTGGACCGGGGGGCGGCCCCAAATGAAGCTATACAGGAGTTGTTATGAAAACGAAGATCGTCCTGGCCTATTCAGGCGGCCTGGATACTACGGTGATTATTCCCTGGTTGAAGGAGAACTATGACTGCGACATTGCGGCGGTTTGTGTGGATGTGGGTCAGGAGGCGGATTGGGCGGCGATTCAGAAGCGGGCTCTGGATACGGGCGCTGCTTCCTGCTATGTCCGGGATGTCAAGAAAGAATTTGTGGAAGCTTACCTCTGGCCTATGCTGAAATCGGGGGCTGTGTACGAGGACAAGTACCTGTTGGGGACGGCGATTGCCCGGCCTCTGATTGCCAGGGTGCTGGTGGAGGCTGCCAGGAAGGAGAAGGCCAGGGCTATTGCCCACGGGGCCACCGGCAAGGGGAACGACCAGATCCGTTTTGACCTGGGGATTATGGCTTTTGCCCCGGATCTGGAGATTATTGCCCCCTGGCGGGTCTGGAAGCTGAAGAGCCGGGAGGACGAGATCCGCTATCTGAAGCGGCGGCGTCTTGAGGTGCCGATGAAAAAGGCCGATTCCTACAGCCGGGACGATAATCTGTGGCATATCTCCCACGAGGGTCTGGAACTGGAGGACCCTGCCACGGCGCCCAACTACCGGAAGATGCTCAAGATGACGGTTCCGCCGGACAAGGCGCCGAGCAAGGGTGAGTATGTGGAGATTGACTTTGAAAAGGGGATTCCCACTGCTTTGAACGGCAAACCAATGGAGGGGACGGCCCTTATTGCCGCGTTGAACGGGATTGGGGGGGCCCACGGTATAGGTCTTGTTGATCTGGTGGAAAACCGGGTGGTGGGGATGAAGAGCCGGGGGGTCTACGAGACTCCCGGGGGGACTATTCTCTACTATGCCCACCAGGAGCTGGAGCATATTTGTCTGGACCGGCAAAGCTATGGGTTTAAGCAGCAGGCGGCCCTGAAGATGGGGGAGCTGATCTACGGGGGGCTCTGGTTTACGCCTCTGCGGGAATCCCTGTCCGCGTTTGTGGATGCAAGCCAGCGGACTGTTACGGGCAAGGTACGGCTGTACCTGTGCAAAGGGGCCGTCAGTTCCGCGGGGGTAAGTTCTCCCTATTCCCTGTACAACACCAGTATTGCCAGTTTTGCTACGGGGGATCTCTACAACCACGCGGATTCCAAGGGTTTTGTCCGGCTCTACGGTCTGCCGGTTCTGGTCCGGGCCCTGATGGAGAAACCCGGCCGGGCGGCGAAGGTGGCGGAACCGACCGGGAAACCGGCTGCCGGCAAACGGGCGGCTGGAAGGTCGGCTGCCGGCAAACCGGCTGCCGAAAAATCGGCTGCCGGGAAAACCGCGGCAGGAAAGCCGGAGGGCCGCCCGCGGGGGGCCGGCAGCAGGAAGGCCGGGAAACCGGCCGGTGAAAAATGAGGCCCTCTGTATGTGCGCTGTGTAACCGATGAATAACGCGGGAAAACACTACAGGACGATTTGGTCCGACGGGGATGATCCGGCTCTGGTGAAGATCATCAACCAGGTGGTCCTGCCCCACCGGTTTGAGGTGCTCGAACTGCGGAGCCCGGCGGACGCGCTGCGGGCGATCAAGGATATGCAGGTCCGGGGGGCGGGGCTTATCGGGGCCACCGCTGCCTGGGGCATGTACCTGGCGGCCCGGGAAGCGGCGGAGGGGAGTTTTTTCCCGGACCTGGAGGCGGCCGCCGGGATCTTCAAGGCGGCCCGGCCCACGGCCAGCAACCTAGCCTGGGCGGTGGACCGGATGCTTCGGGTTCTGGCGGAGGCTGCGGCGGGCCCCGGAGGGCCGGGGCTTGAACCGGGGCCGGGGTTTAGACCCACCCTTAAACCGGAGTCGGCGTTTAGACCCACCCTTGAACCGGGGTTTAAGCCGGCGCTGGTGGAGAAGGCCCGGCAGGAGGCCCAAGCTATCGGTGATGAGGATGCGGAGTGCTGCCGGCAGATCGGGCTCCACGGGTGTAAGCTTATCGAAAAACTGGCGGAATCCGGGGCGGGGAGGCCGGTCAACGTGCTTACCCACTGCAACGCGGGGGCCTTGGCCTTTGTGGACTACGGTTCCGCCCTGGCCCCGGTGTACGCTGCGGCGGAGCGGGGCATTCCGGTTCATGTCTGGGTGGATGAGACCCGGCCCCGGAACCAGGGGGCGAGTCTGACTGCCTGGGAACTGGGGCAGCACGGGGTGGACTACGACCTTATTGTGGACAATGCCGGGGGCCATTTGATGCAGCACGGTATGGTGGACCTGGTGATCACCGGCGCGGACCGGGTAACCCGCCGGGGGGACGCGGCGAACAAGATCGGTACCTATCTGAAGGCCCTGGCGGCCCGGGATAACGGGGTCCCCTTTTATGTGGCCTTTCCCTCCTCGACCTTTGATTTTACCATGAGCGACGGCTTGGCGGAGATCCCCATCGAGGAACGGGACCCCGGCGAGGTATGTTATATCAGCGGCAAAACCGCGTCCGGTACGGTAGAAACTGTCCGGATCTGCCCCGACGGCGCCCGGGCCCGGAACTGGGGATTCGATGTAACTCCGGCCCGCTGTATTACGGGCCTGATTACCGAGCGGGGAATTTGCAGGGCCGCCGAACAGGAGATACTCTTATTGTATCCTGAATTTAAAAAGTATCCTGAATTTAAAAACTAACCGGGCTTTGAAATTGGCTCATCCACAGGCAGGAGGGTGTATGGCGCGAATCGGTATAATCGGCGGAAGCGGACTGGACAACCCGGATATTTTGACCAATAGCCGGGACGAGGAGGCGGTAACTCCCTATGGCGCGCCTTCCAGCCCCTTGAAGCGGGGGATCGTCGGAGGGACCGAGGTGGCGCTGCTGGGCCGTCACGGCCGGGAACATACGATTCCCCCCAGCCAGGTAAACTACCGGGCGAATATCGCCGCCCTGAAAGCCGCGGGCTGCAGCCATATCCTGGCCACTACCGCAGTGGGATCCCTGCGGGAGGACATTCACCGGGGGGACCTGGTTATCATCGATCAGTTTATTGACTGGACCAAACAGCGGAAGATGAGCTTCCACGAAAAATTCGCCCCCCACCGGCCCGTCCATGTCCCCATGGGGGACCCCTTCAACGGGGATCTGCGGGGGCTCCTGATTGAGGAGTGCGCACGGCTGGGCTATCCGTTCCACGATACGGGGACCGTGGTAACCATCGAGGGGCCCCGGTTTTCTACCCGCGCCGAGTCCCGGATGTTCCGCCTCTGGGGCGGGGATATTATCAACATGTCCATTGCTACGGAGGCCGCGCTGGCAAACGAGGCGGAGATTCCCTACGCCGTGGTGGCGATGAGTACCGATTACGATTCCTGGCGGGAGGATGAGGAACCGGTTACCTGGGAGGCCATCAGCAGGGTTTTTGCGGAAAACGCCCAGCGGGTAACGGCCCTGCTTACGGCGGTGATTCCGAGGGTATAGGAATGGCGGATATGGCGGATATGGTACAAAAAGAGGAGCGCCCCGCGGGGACCCTCGCTGGGGCCCCCACAGGGGCGGCCGTGCTCTGGGCGGGACGGCTGGCGGAACGGCCGGAACAGGAAGCCTTTGCGTTTCAGTCCTCCATCGCCGTGGACCGGCGTCTTGCCCCCGACGATATTAAGGGGAGCCGGGCCCATGCGGCCATGCTGGCTGCCCGGGGGATCATCCCCGCCGAAACTGCCGAGGCCCTGGACGCGGAACTGGCCCGGATAGCCGGGGAGCTGGAGGCCGGGACTCTGGAGATTGACGGGGGCGCGGAGGATATTCACTCGTTTATCGAGGGGGTCCTTACCGCCCGGCTGGGGGACCCGGGGCGGATGGTCCACGCGGGGCGGAGCCGGAACGATCAGGTGGCCCTGGATCTGCGGCTGTACCTGCGGCGGACCCTGCCGGAACTGCGGGCAGAACTGGCCCATACCCTGTCCGTCCTGCTGGATCGGGCGGAAGAACACGCCGCCAGCGTGATGCCCGGCTATACCCACCTGCAGCGGGCCCAGCCGGTAAGCCTGGGCCACTGGCTCTGCGCCTGGGCCTGCGCGCTGGACCGGGACCGGGAACGCCTGGGGGACGCCCTGGGCCGGCTGGACGAATGTCCCCTGGGATCGGGGGCCCTGGCGGGTAGTACCCTTCCGCTGGACCGGGAGGCCACGGCCAGGGCCCTGGGTTTTTGCCGCCCCAGCCTGAATTCCATGGATTCCGTGGCGGACCGGGACTTCGCGCTGGAGATTGCCGGGGCCTGCGCCATTACCCAGACCCATCTTTCCCGGTTTTGTGAGGACCTGGTTATCTGGTCCAGTGAAGAATCGGGCTTTGTGGACATGGGGGAGGCCTGGAGTACGGGGTCTTCCATCATGCCCCAGAAGAAGAACCCCGACTTTGCGGAGCTTGTCCGGGGCAAGGCGGGGCGCAGTGCGGGGAACCTGATGACCCTGCTCAACCTGCTCAAGGGGCTGCCCTATGCCTACGACAAGGATCTGCAGGAGGATAAAGAGGCCCTCTTTGACAGCCTGGACACCCTGCGGAGCTGTCTGCGGATGTTCCGGGGCATGATCGCCGCCGCCCGCTTCGATACCGGGCGGATGGAGGCGGCCTGCATTGGGGGCTTTTTGGAGGCCACCGACGCGGCGGAGTACCTGGTAAAGAAGGGGCTGCCCTTCCGCAAGGCCCATGAAGCCGTGGCCCTGATCGTGCGGGACTGTATTGCCGCGGGGCAGCGCAGCATTGCCCAGCGGGATCTTGGGGAACTGCGGCGCTACTCGCCGCTTTTTGATGAGGACCTGTACCCCTCCCTTTCCCCCCGCTCAGGAGCCGAAGCCAGAAATCTTCCCGGCGGGCCAGCCCCCGGGGAGGTAAAGCGGCAGATTGGGGTTCTGCGCGGGAGGCTGGAGGGCGCGGGATGAGTCCCGGGGGCGCGGCGCCATGAACAGCATTTTGTACAATCTGGGTTTCTTTATCCGGACCGTCAAGGGGATACCCCGGATGTTCGGCGCGGGGGCCTCCCGTAACATCCTGGTTATGCAGATCTTCTTTACCTTTGTGCAGGCCCTGGGCCTGGCCTCTTTCCTGGCCCTGGGGATAGGCGCGGCGGTGAATGTGGTGGGCATCCCCTTTCTGGCCCAGCTCTCCCAGGACCGGCTGATCTATACCCTGTTGATTATCATGATTACCCGGGAACTGGGACCCCTGCTGGGGGCCTTTATCGTCATCTCCCGTTCCGCCACCGCCATTGCCACTGAAATGGCGGGGATGGTGATCTCCCACGAGGTGGAAGCCTATATATCGGTGGGGGTGGACCCGATAGAACACCTGGCGACTCCCCGCTTCCTGGGGGTTACGATCTCCGTGTTCCTCCTGAACATCTACTTTTCCCTGTTTGGTCTTGCAGGTTCTTTCCTGGTAGCCCAGTTGTTTAACGCCATGCCCGCGGGGATTTACTTTGGCAATCTGCTGGAGGCCCTGACCCTGCAGGACCTGGTGGTCTCCATCCTTAAAAGCATCGTCTTTGGGGTAATTATCTCCATAACGGCCATCAGCAAAGGTTTTTCCGTGAACCGGGCCAGCACGGAGATACCCGTGGCGGGACTCAGGGCCGTGGGTTCCGCCTTTGGCGGTTGTATTCTGGCAGATCTTCTTCTTTCCGTTTTGTACTACATGGTGTTATGATAAGTGGATGGCGGGTTTTTTGGAACTGAAAAATGCTGGTTTTTCCGCGCAGAATCAGGAAATAATCCGTAATATTTCCTGGGTCTACACGGAAGGAAAGACCACCGCTCTGCTGGGGCCCTCCGGCGGGGGGAAGAGTACGGTACTCAAACTTTCCGCCGGCCTCCTGGTGCCCACCCGGGGGGAGGTGGATTTCCGGGGAAAGAATATTTCCCAGATGAACCGCCGGGAAAATCTGGAGTTCCGCAAAGAGGGCGCCGTGGTGTTCCAGGACTCCGCCCTGTGGGCCAACCAGACTATCCAGCAGATCCTGGAACTTCCCCTGCAGGTCCACTTTCCCGGGATGCTCCCCAGGGAGCGGACCGAACGGGTGTGGGAGGTTCTGCATATCGTGGGTTACCGGAGAGAGATCGGCATCCGGCCCGCCATGCTTTCCATGGGGGAACAGAAACTGGTTGCCTTTGCCCGGGCCCTGATGTGCCGGCCCCGGATTCTCTTTCTTGATGAATGGACCGAATCTCTGGACGATCATTCCGCCCGGCGTCTGGTAGAATTGGTGCGGGCCAAAAAGGCCGAGGGCCATACGATTATTTTTGTGAGCCACGATCTTCAGATTATCCGGGATCTGGCGGATCAGGCGCTGGTTATCTCCGGCGGGGAACTGTATATGGTGCTTACGGGGTCCCAGATCGAGACCGATGCCAATATCGGCCGTTTTCTGGAGCAGGAGGTTGATGTATGAATCACAAGGCCGGCCTCTCCGTTTTTTTTAACCCCGGCCCTGCGGGGCGCGAAAAATGAAATTTACCATCCGTTTTGCCGATCAGTTGGTGGGGGTTTTGGTCATCGTCGCCCTGGCCGCGCTGGTGGCGGTGGTTATTTTTTTGGGATCCGGCCAGCGCTGGTTTTCCAAAGATTACCAGTTTGTTACCTACTTCGATTCGGCCGCGGGGCTGGGTAAAAACATGGCGGTCCAGTACAAGGGCTTTACCATCGGCCGGGTGAAGTCCTTCGACCTTACCTGGGATGACCGGGTGGAGGTGCGGTTTTACATCTTCGATACCTATATTTCACGGGTCCGCCGGGGTTCCCTGGTGGACATCAGCATCAGTCCTGTGGGCCTGGGGAACCAGTTTCTCTTTTATTCCGGCCTGGGTTCCGGAATGATAGAAGAGGGGGAGCTTATCCCCGCGGTGGCGTCCCTGGAAGGGCAGGAAGCCCTGAACATGGGCATTGCCTATATTCCCAAACAGGATGACAGCATTGGTATGATTCTTTCCCAGGTGAATCTGGTTTTGGAAAGTGTAGAAACCCTGGCGAAGGATGTAAGCGATGCCTTTGAGGGAACCGATGATACGGCCCTGGGGCGGACTCTGGGCAACATCGAGGAGACTTCCCGGAGCCTGACCGAGATACCGGGCATGGTGGAAGATGCCCTGGGCCAACTGCTGGGGACCGTGGATCAGATCGTGGTAAGCGTGCAGCCCATTCTGGCCAATCTGCAAACCCTCTCCGACAATTTAAGCGATCCCGACGGGTCCGTGGCCCGGCTCCTCAACTCGGAGGGGCCGGTGTACACCAACCTGGTGGAGACCCTGGAATCGGTTTCCGGCACCATCGGAAGTGTGGAAAGGACTGCGGCCTACGTGCCGGCCCAACTGCCCCAGATCACCGCCATGCTGAGCGAAGCGCAGCAGGTACTCCGCAGTGTGGAGGACGCGCTGACCGCCATCCTCAACAATCCGCTTTTGAAGAACGGGGTGGGGAGCCGGGTGGAAAATCAGCCCACCGGGACCAGTATGCGGGACCTGGAATTTTAAGGGATGCCCATGAAGCATAAGCGCAGGTTTTCCGAAAAAGCAGGCGCCCCGGCCGGGCGCTTCCCTCTGCCGCCGGGCCGGTCCGGGAGGGTCCTGACCCTGGCCCTGCTGTGCCCCCTGTTGTGGGGCGCCTGTTCGACGGCCCCCAAAAGACCCGCGGAGATCCACGTCCGGCGGGACGGCGCGGAAAAGCAGCTTGAGCTGGCCAACCGGCAGGCGGAGCAGGGCGATTTTGACGGCGCCCTGGCCCTGTTGGAGCTTTCCCGGATTCTGGCGGTTACATCGGACGATCTTTCCCTGCGGGTCCGAATCACCCTTTCCCGGGGGAATGTCTTTTTCTACCAGGGCAGGCGGGAGGAAGCCGCCCATGAGTGGGCCGCGGCCCTGGCGGAAGCCGAGGAATCGGGGGATGCCGAACTGGGCGCCGTTGCCCGGATCTACACGGCCCGGGGCCGTCTGCTAAGCGCCGCGCCGGAGGAAAAGGGGAGAATCGCCGCCGCCGTAGCCCGGGAGGTAAACGCCGAGATCCCCCGGATAAAAAAGGACACGCTCTCCATCGCCCTGGGCTGGACCGTTATAGGGCTGGCGGAAAAGGAGACCCGCCGTTTCCGCGAGGCGGAGGACTCGCTGCGGAAGGCCCTGGTGATACACGAAAAGGGAAATTACCTGGAACAGGCGGCCTACGACTGGTACGTTATCGCCTCCATCCGCTCCGTGGCGGGGGACTATACCGGGGCCGTCGAAGCCCTGGAAGCGGCCCTTGCCCTGGATCGCCGGGCGGAAAATTCCTGGGGCCTGGCCATGGACTGGCGTGCCCTGACGGAAGTCTACCGCAAAGCCGGCATGACGGATCAGGCCGAAGCCGCGGCCGCCCGCTCCGGGGAAATACTGCAGGCCCTGGGGAGGGAGTAAGACCCGCCGCAGCAGGATAAACGCTTTAAGGTCTTCATTTTTCTATTTTTGGGCGCATCCCT
>JAISFT010000190.1 GCA_031263435.1 Treponema sp.
GCGATGATGTTCGGCTTTACGGCCAACCGGGATGGCAGGATTCAGATTGCCAACCGTATTTTTGAACAGTGGATAACCGATTATTTTATGTCCAAGGATGCCCGGAGAGAGGACCGGAAAGCCGTGAACGGGGTTTTTAAGTACGATGTGGTAAAGGACGGCCGCTTCGACATGGAACTGTGTCTGCGGCGCTTTGCCAAACATTTCAGACAGGTTTTTAACACGGATGACGCGGCCTTTCTGGAACGGCAGGGCAGGCTGATATTTCTCTCGTTCCTTACACCCCTGATAAACGGGGAGGGTTTTTACTATATCGAAAGTGAGACCACCGATGCTCTGCGGATGGACCTGGTGGTAAGCTACGGCAGGGAAGAGTTTATCATTGAGTTAAAGATCTGGCGGGGGGAAGCGGCCCACAATGCGGGGTATGAACAGCTTGGGGAGTATCTGCGGCGCCGGGGCCGGGGGGAAGGCTACCTGCTGACCTTTGATTTCCGCAGGGAGAGCAACCGGGAGCCGAAAGAGGAGTGGGTTACGGTGAATCCCGGCGGGGCCGGGGAACTGCGGATCTTCGATGTGCTGCTTTAAACCCCAGGGGAGGCGAAAGCCGGGCCGGCATGGATGCCGGTGTCAACAATTTCCTGGGTTTTTGCGGAGCAAAAACTTACAGCTCAAAAATGGCACGGATGCCCGGCTACGATGATTTCATAAGTTTTTGCGAAGCAAAAACTCACAGCTCAAAAATGGCATGGGCTACGGAGAAATGCTGAAGTTTGCGCATAGCGCAAACTTCCAAGGCCAACTGGCGAAGCCAGTTGGCCTAACCAAAACCGCAAAGCGGTTTTGGTTCGCGCAAGGGATAGAAGCGAAAATACCGCAGACCCTCCCCAGCCATTAGCTGTCCTATCCCTCCTCCTCTGTGGAGACCCGCCTATAGATGTACAGTGGGGCTGGGGACACGCGTTTGCTTTTGTAGGAAACTGTGGATCTTCTCCACGATTGTTGTGATGGGGGAGTGCCAGGGCCGGGCTAAGCCCCCAGGAAAACATTTGGAATTCTCTGCCGTAGCGTATTGAAAATAGCGACGGCAGGCTCTACACGCGTTATCCCGGGGGCTTAGCCCGGCCCTGGCACTCCCCCGTCGCAGCGTATCGGAGATAGCGGAGGCAGACTCTACAAGCATTTTTCGGGATTCTCCCGCCCGGGATTTTTCCCAGCCCCGATATACACGTATGGGATGGGTCGAGGAATTGAAGCGGATAGCCCGGTCCGGCTGCAAGCCGGATGCGCCCAGATCCGAATGGAGATGTCCTGCAATCTGTTTATCCGGGAACGGAGGACAGTCTACCAGCCCAGGATCCGTTTGCGGTAGGAGCGGCCGATGCGGTCCAGGGCCGCTCCGGCGCTTTCCCCTTCCCGGGTTTGCTGGCGGAGATCGATGCTGAACTGGTTCATGGAAAAGTGGCGGTAGAGGAACACCGAGTCCCCCAGGGGGTTCCCGGCGTAGAGTTCCCCCAGGGTCCGGGTATACGTTTCGAAGATTCCCCCCTCCTTCATTTCCGAATAGCCGGTGATCCACACGGGCAGGGCCGGGCGGCGGGCTTTTTTGGGGGGGGAAAGGGCCCGGTGGAATTCCAGGAGCAGGGAAGCCATAAAACGCTGGGTGCCGGTGAGGGCGCCGCTAAGCTTTGCGCCCCCCAGGCGGCAGAGTTCCTTTAACTCCACGGTCCGGGGGGTGTGGATGGGGGTCTTGTTCAGGATAAGGACGTTTTTACGCAGGTCGATCCCCAGTTCCGCGGTGCGGCGGAAAAAACCTTCGGCGATCTTCCCCGAGGGCCCCACCAGGTAGCGCCGGGCAGCCTGTTCACGGCGGCCCGGATTATCGCCCACCAGGATAAGGCGGATTTCGTCCTTGTGGTCCAGCTCGTCCAGGGCCTGGTTATACACCAGGGCCGTCTCGACGGTGTAGGCCGGGCCGGACCGGCTGTCCACCAACTGCTGCTGCAGATTCTTAAGGCCGCGCAGATCCCGGTTGAACTGTTCCAGGGCCTCCCGGTAGCGATCGCGGACCCCGCAAAAGGCGGTCCAGGCGCCCGCGGTCATGATTCGCCGGCCCTTAGCGGGTAACCCTGGTACCCTGATGAAAGATAATCCGCCAGATCGTATCCTGTCCGGCGGACCCCTCCTCCAAATGCCAAAGGGAGCTGCGGTTGGTGATATTGATCCGGCGGTTCTTTTCAATTTCCAGGATGTAGAGGGCCAGAATGGTATCGCCGGAAAGCCGGCGGGTCTTAAAATTCACAAAGCTGTGCTTAAAGGTCTTTCCCGAACGGGCTATCAGATAGGCAAGGGTTCCGGGGTAATTGTAGATCCTGCCGGAGGAGCCGTATTCAATAAACTGCGGGGAGATAAGCTTTTCCAGCTCCTCCCGGCTGCCCCGGACCCTGGGGTCCAGGAGCTTTTCTTCCAGTTCTTTTATCAGCATCTCATCATCCATACAGATCCCCGAAACTCGGTCAGATAGAAAGCAGAGCTTCAATGTCAATTTCCGCGGCAGTACAGGGCACGGCAAGCCCCCAGTTTTCCAACACCTGGGGGTGAATCTCCCCAAAGACCCCGGCGGGGACGCCCCGGTACAAAATGGCCGCAGCCCGGCCGGGGATAAAGCGGCTGTCGCCGCTTTCCTC
>JAISFT010000286.1 GCA_031263435.1 Treponema sp.
CCTGGCCGCACATGACAGGGGGGACTGTGCGTTTGTATTTTCCGCCCTGGAAATGGGGAAGGATGAGATCCGCACCCTGGAAGAACGTTATGCCGCCGCGGGGTTCCCGGTGATCTCCAACGCATCGGCCCACCGATGGACCGCCGATGTGCCCATGCTGATCGCGGAGGTAAACCCCGGACACGCGGACATTATCCCCCTGCAGCGCCGGGCCCGGCATTGGGACCGGGGCCTTATCGTTGTAAAACCCAACTGTTCCATCCAGAGCTACACCACCCCGGTCTACGCCCTGATAAAGGCGGGCTACGAGGTCAGACGGATCGTCGTTTCCACCTTACAGGCGGTTTCCGGCGCGGGTTATCCCGGCCCTTCCAGCCTGGACATGCTGGACAACATCGTCCCCTACATCGGCGAAGAAGAGGAAAAATCGGAACAGGAGCCCCTGAAGATCCTGGGGAGCATCCGGGACGGGGCCATCGTCAAGGCGGAGTTCCCCAAAATCTCCGCCCATTGTAACCGGGTTCCCGTGGTGGACGGCCATACCGCCTGCGTAAGCCTGGAATTCGGTACAAAAAAGCCGGATATAGACGAGGTAAAGCGGATCTGGGCGGATTTCCGGGGCCTGCCCCAGGAGCTGGCCCTGCCTATGGCGCCGGAACGGCCCATCATCGTCCGGGAGGAAGAAGACCGGCCCCAACCCCGGAAGGACCGGGACGCGGGCAAGGGTATGGCCGTAAGCGTGGGCCGGGTCCGGCCCTGCAGTGTCTTCGACATCCGCTTTGTAGGGCTATCCCACAACACCATCCGGGGGGCCGCCGGCGGGGGTATCCTGAGCGCGGAACTCCTCAAGAGCCGGGGGTACCTTGGATGAGCGTCAAAAACTTTCCTCTGGACAAGGCCCGGCTTGAAGACCTGGAAAAGACCTACCCTACCCCCTTTTACCTCTACGATGAGCGGGCGATCCGGCAGAATGTCCGGGACATGCTCCGGGCCTTTTCGGCATTCCCCGGCTACAAGGAACATTTTGCCGTTAAAGCCCTGCCCAACCCCGTTATTTTGGAGATCCTCCATGCCGAAGGCCTGGGCGCGGACTGTTCCAGCCTGCCGGAACTGCTTCTGGCAGACATGGCGGGGATCCGGAGGGAGGAGATCATGTTCACCGCCAACGAAACCCCCTCCCGGGAGTACCGGGAGGCCCGGGAACTGGGGGCCGTCATCAACCTGGACGACATTACCCATATTGATTTTCTGGAGAAGGCCCTGAGTGGGGGAACGGCGGCCGGGGGGCTGCCGGAACTGATCTCCTGCCGCTACAACCCCGGACCCGACAGGACGGGGAACGCCATCATCGGGAACCCGAAGGAGGCCAAGTACGGTTTTACCCGGGAACAGCTTATCGAAGGGTACCGGATCCTCAAGGCAAGGGGGGTCAGGCGTTTCGGCCTGCATACTATGGTGGCCTCCAACGAATTAAACCTGGATTACCACCTGGAAACGGGGCGTCTGCTCTTTAACCTGGCGGTGGAGATCAAAAACAAGACCGGCATCCGCCTGGAATTTGTCAACCTGGGCGGGGGGCTGGGGATCCCCTACCGGCCGGAACAGGAGGCGGTAAGCTGGGAGTCCCTCGCCGGGGGGCTTAAGAAGCTCTACGACGGGATCATCCCGGATGCGGGGCTGGGGGGCCTTGCCATCCATACCGAGTACGGCCGGCCCATCACCGGCCCCTACGGCTGGCTGGTAAGCCGGGCCATCCACCGCAAGAACATCTACCGGAACTATATCGGCCTTAATGCCTGCATGGCGGACCTGATGCGGCCGGCCCTGTACGGGGCATACCACCACATCACGATCCCCGGCAAGGAACAGGAAGCCCCGGTCGAAACCTACGACGTGGTGGGGAGCCTCTGCGAGAACAACGACAAGTTTGCCGTACAGCGGCAGCTTCCCCGGATCGACGTAGGTGAAGAAAACGGAGACTTTGTGGTGATTCACGATGCCGGGGCCCACGGCAGGGCCATGGGCTTTAACTACAACGGAAAACTCCGCTGCGGGGAACTCCTGCTGCGGGAAGATGGGTCGGTGCTGCAGATACGGCGGCCGGAAACGGTGGACGACTACTTTGCCACCCTGATCGGGCCATTTGGCCGGCCAACTGGCCGGTCAGGCGCTGACCAGCAAGCGGACTGTCCGGTACCCGGCGCCGCAGCCAAGGAGTAATCATGGTAACACGAAATCCCTGTATTGCCCGGATCAAGGCGGGCTATCTATTCCCGGAGATCGCCAAACGGCGGCGGGAATACGCGGCCGCCCACCCGGAAACGGCGCACCCGGAGAAGCGGATCATCAGCCTGGGGGTGGGGAACACTACGGAGCCCATACTGCCCCACATCAACGCGGGATTGACGGAGGGGGCCCGGCAGCTCGGTACGGTAGAGGGTTATTCCGGCTATCAGGATGAGGGGCTTCCCAGCCTGCGGGAAAAAATTTCCCATGTGTTTTACCGGAGTGGTTTCGATATCAGCGAGATCTTTATCTCCGATGGGGCCAAATGCGACATCGGGCGGCTCCAGCTTCTCTTTGGTTCCGGCACAACGGTGGCGGTTCAGGACCCCTCCTACCCGGTGTATGTAGACGGTTCGGTGCTTATCGGCGCGGCAGGGGCCTGGGAGGGTTCCGGCTACGCGGGTATCCGGTATTTGCCCTGTACGGCGG
>JAISFT010000010.1 GCA_031263435.1 Treponema sp.
CTTCGCAGGTACAGATCGCTGCCGCCGGCGCCGGCGCTTCCGATCAGCAGATCCAGAAGGGGAAGCCCCGCCCCGCCCCGCAGGGTAATCCGGGAGGCCTGGGCTTCGGAGAGGCCGAACAGCCCGTGGCTGGCGGGGGAATCGGAACGCCGGGGGTAGGAATCCCGCCGGGAAAGCAGATCCAGAAGCTCGCCGATCCTCCCCTGCCGAGCGGGGTATTCCTGGCCGCCCTGAAACACCAGCCAGCGGCCGTTCCGGCGCAGCTGAGTCACCGCCTCTCCCCCCGGGGGGGGGTCCGGGACCGCGCCCTGCAGATCGATCCGGTCGACCGCTTCCCGCAGCCGGGGGTCCAGCCAGGTGTATAAATCGGAACGGCGGCCCCTCAGTTGGGGGTCAAAAACCAGGGTCAGGATGTAAACCAGGGTTAAAATCGCCACAAGGGAGGAGAGGATAAGGAATTTTTGCCGGTACACCAATTTATACCCCATGCGCCAGTACCCCCATATTACGCTCCATCATCAGACCCCCGTTTTTTCCCGCTCCGCCAATGGCGCCGCCATTGGCGCCGGCGCTGCCGGGCGAAAAGAAGCCCCGCCCCAACCAGGGCCAGGGGGAGGAACACTACATTAAGCCCCTGGGCAAAACCCATGACGGACAGTTTCCGCAAGGGATCGCTTATCTTATCCAGCCGGCCGATTCTGCCGGAACGGCCGCGGATCGCAATCAGTTCATCGTCGTTCCCCAGCCAGTCCAGGGCCTTTATCAGAAAATCCAGGTTGTAGTCCGCCGTGGTGTAGTTCAGCAGGCCGGTGATCATGTCCGTATCGGAGACCACGATGATCCGGGAAGGCGCCGCTGCGGCGGGCAGATCGGGGAGTTCCCCGTTCGTTCCTTCGGGGAAACTCCCGCCGAGGTTTCCCCCGAAGGAGGTTTCCCCGTCCTGCCGGGGCTTCGGCAGCCCCCTGAACCAGGAGGGAAAGGTCCCCGAAAGACTCAGGCCGAAGATCTGCCGGCCCCGGTTCTCCATCCGTTCCATCTCCCGGCCCAGTTCCGGGTTGGTGGCAAAATCATCTTTTAGTACCCAGCCTTCCGGCGTTCCGCTCAGAAGAACCTCCGCCGTTACCCCCTCCGGAGGGTTAAGGCTAAGGTGGCTGGGCCAGTACAAGTCCAGGCCGGAAAAATCGGCGGTTACCGGGTGGAGGGCATTGACATTCTCCGCCAGGATGCCGAACCAGTGGGGATACAGCACCGTTCTGAAATAGAGGGACCCGTTGGGGGCCTGCATTTGGTACTGCAAGGTACGGGCGCTCCGGTCCAGGGCCAGTTCCGGCTGCACCGTGGCGCCGTAAAAAGACACCATCGCCAGGAGCCCCCGATCCTCCATAATCCTCGCGTCCAGGGCGCCTTCGCTGTCTACAAAAACCCCCTCAAGGGCGAACAGGACCTTCCCCCCGTTTTGGATATACCAGTCGATCCGGTACAGGGACCGGGGGTCCAGGTCCTCCGCCCCTCCCAGAACCAGCAGCGCCGGCAGGGAGGCGGGGATCTCCTCTCCGGGCTGAAAAAGCCGGACCCGGTAGCCCGACTGGTTCAGGACCATCGCCGGGGGCTGGTAGTGGACGTTCCATTGGCGGTAGGAGTCCCCCACCAGGACGCCAATCTGCCGTTCCGTGCCCCGCAGCAGGGACCGGATCCGGGAAGTAAGGTCGTACTCCAGCGTATTCAGGGAAAAAACCACGGGAAGCACATCATAGCGGTCAAGGTATTCAATGACGATGCCCGTGTAGACCGTTGCCACCCCGGCTTGGTCCTGCTCCACGGTGCTGATCTGCCGGGGGACAACCCCCAGGCGCTCCGCCTCCGCCGCAATATCCGGCTGCGCGGGGTTTCTTATGTTCAGGCGTATCTTCCCCCCGGACCAGGACACATACTCCCGGAGCATATCCTCGATCTCCGCGGGCATCGGGTCCATGGCGGCCAGCCTGCCGGAGATGTAGTAGGTGATCCGCAGTTCTTCTCCGGGGGATATTTCGTCCCGGAGATTCCGGGAAACCGCGGAAAGGGTGTGGGCATGGTCCGCAGTAAGGTCCAAACGGAACCAGAGCCGCCGGGACAGCAGGAATCCCAGGCACAGAAGCGCCAACGAAAGGGTGCAGAGTACCGCGGCCTGACGCCTGGTCACGATTTCTACCTCCACTTCCGGAAGAGGAGTACCTGGGTAGTCAGAAACAAGAAGAGCAGGGTACTCAGGATGAAGAAGGCCAGGTCCCGGCTGTCCAGGATGCCCCGGGAGAAACTTTCAAAGTGAAAACTGAGGGACAGGAAGTTGAGGATCTCCGCCATAAAGCGGGGCAGGTTCAGGATGTGGTTTATCCGGTCAACCAGGGTAACGGCCAGCACAACCACGGCGCTCCCCAGGAAGGCCCCCGCCTGGTTTCGTGAAACAGAGGAAAAAAACAGGCCCAGAGCGGTAACCGAGGCCCCCAGCAGCACGGCCCCCGCATATTCCCCCAGAATGATCCCCCCGTCAAAATTTCCCAGGGCCAGGATCGACAGGGGGAAGGGAACCGTAAGGAGCAGAAAGACCGCCAGCACCGCAAAGGCGGCGGTAAATTTCCCCAGCACCAGATTCCATTCGGAAAAGGGCATGGTAAGGAGCAGTTCCATGGTCCCCAGCCTCCGTTCTTCCGCCCAGCATTTCATGGTGATTGCCGGGATAACCATGATATAGACCAGGGGAAAGGCCGCGAACCAGTCGCGGAGGCTGGCCGTATCCGCGGCAAAGAAGTGCTGGAAGTAAAAAATCCTGATATTTACAAAGAGTAAAAAAAACACCCCCGTACCGTAAAAGACCGGGGAGATGCAGTAGGAGTAGATCTCCTTGCGGATCAGGGCGGCGGTACTCCTCAAGCCTCACCTCCGGAAAGGGCCTCACCAGAGGTGAGGGCCTCACCTGCGGTAAGGTGGACAAAAATGTCCTCCAGACTCAGGGAACGGCGGTTCATCATCAGGATCTTATAACCCTCCCGGACCGCCCAGTCAAAGACCGCCTCCCCCCCGGCCCCCGCGGCGCCGGGCATAAAGAAGGAAAGCCGTACCGTGCCGTCTTCAAGCTTCTCCAGCCGGGGGTTGGTGTAGTCCCGGCCCAGGCGGGGAAGTTTGGCCAGGGCCGTTCCCCCCCCCTTCAGGCAGAGTTCCCAGGTATCCCCCCCCCTCATGGTCCCGGCAATATCCTCCGGCCGGCCCTGGGCGGCAATTTTCCCCCGGTTGATGATAAGCACCTGGGCCGCCGCCGCCTCCACCTCCTGCAGAATGTGGGTGGAGAAGATCACCGTCTTCCGTTTCCCCAGTTCCCGGATAAGGGCGCGGATCTCGATGATCTGGTTGGGGTCAAGACCCGCGGTAGGCTCGTCCAGAATCAGGACCGGGGGATCGTGAAGAATAGCCTGGGCAAGCCCTGTCCGCTGCCTGAAACCCCTGGACAATGTTTCGATCCGCTGGAAACGGCAGTCCGTCAGCCCGCAGGCCTCCATACTCAGCCCAATAGCCGCCCGGCGTTTGGCCCGCGGAATAAGCCGGACCGCGGCCGCAAATTCAAGGTACTCCTCCACCGTCAACTCCCCGTAAAGGGGCGCCGTTTCCGGCAGATAACCGATACGCCGCTTCAGCTCCACCGGATCCCCGGTTACCGGAACCCCGTCCACCAGGGCGCTGCCCCCGCTGGGAAAATGGTAACCCGTCAGGATCTTCATGATGGTGGTCTTCCCCGCCCCGTTGGGGCCGAGAAAACCCAGGACCTGGCGCCGGTCCACCGTAAAGGACACCCCCTCCACCGCCCTTACCCGGCCGTAATACTTGCTTAGGTTTTGTACTTCGATCATGAATTACAATCGTAACACAGAAAAACGGCTAAAGTTACGGCCGCAACGCCCCAGGTCAACTTTGACCCCAGGCGCGGCTCATCGGTACTCAATCGGGAAAACCATACGGTCCCTGGTCAGCACCGTCTCCGGAAAAATTTCCCGGGCCTCCTCCAAAAGCTGCTTCAGGTCGTAGTCGGTGTAGCGGGGACTGTAGTGGATCAGCGCCAGCTTCTTTACCCCCGCGGTCCGGGCAATCCGGGCCGCCTGTTCCGATGTCATGTGCTTCTTCTCCCGGGCGCTGTCCAGCAGATCCCGGCAGAACATCCCCTCGCAGACCAAAAGGTCGGAATCCACCACCTGATCGGCAATGTCGGGGAAGGCCAGCGTATCGGTAACAAAGGAGAACTTCCTCCCCAGCCGGGCCTCCCCCAGCACATCCTCCGGCCGCACCAGCGCGCCGTCCGCGGCCTCCACCGCCTCCCCGGATTGCAGCCTCGACCAGAGGGGCCCCCGGGGCACCTTCAGAGCCTCCGCCCGTTCCGGATGGAATTCCCCCGGCCGGATATCCTCCTCCAGGGCATAGCCGTAGCAGGGCTTGGTATGCCGCAGCGCAAAGGCCCGGACATGGAAACCCTCCCCCCGGTAGACTATCCCCGGCTCGGTAACCTCCCGGATCACAATCTC